>CAJWOI010000103.1 GCA_913044255.1 uncultured Alphaproteobacteria bacterium | reverse complement strand
TTCAGTGCTTCGGGATCGATGGTTGGTGACCAAGTGACGATCCCATGATATGCCGCTGACCGCTGCGCCCAATAGGCCGCTGTCTCTGTATCGTGTGAGCCCCAGTCACCGCGTGCCGGACCTCGGATCGCATTGCTCGGTAACCGATCCATGAAATCATGTGCAATACCGCAGATAACCTGCTTGCCACCCCAGTCCGTCATTCGGTCTATCCATATCACCAGGCCGCCGGTGGATAAACCACCGAGGTGGTTGTACCGCTCAACCAGTATCACCTCTGCTCCGACACGCCGGGCGGCGATGGCAGCAGCCGTCCCAGAGGGTCCTCCACCGACTATGAGAACGTCAGTTTCGGCTAGAACTGAAGTTTTTCGTGCCGCTTCTTCGATGGTGCGTGTTGTTTCCGGGCGTGCCGGTCTCCTCCTGTGCTCATCAAAAAATTCAGTGCCTTGCTGGCTACCTATGATATTAGTGAGGTTCTCGCTGGACATATTGGTTCTGCCGTTTGCCGTAGTGTTCTGAGAAAGAGTACGCGATATAAATGTGGGGGTCACTCTATTCCCGAGCGACCTCAACCGCGTGCGGTGACTCCGAAGCGTATTAGCTGGTAATATGTGACCCCCGAAATCATGAACTAAAGTTGGGGAGAGCGTTTGTGGTACGAGTGGCTTGGTTATGTGCATGTTTTATTGGTGTACTGCTAGAGACGCAGTCGGTGCACAGTGAAAATGCGATTCCAGTGGTGGCGCTCAAGCCAACCGTGGTGGAAGGTGTTTCACCGCTTCATTTCACCGGCACGGTAACGTCCCGACGCTTTGCAGCCTTGTCACCTTATGTTGATGGATTGGTGATTTCGGCGGACGTGGATGAGGGCCATGTTGCTAGGCGTGGTGAAGTGTTGTTGGTGCTCGACGCAACGTTCGCTAAGTTGCGGCTCGCGGAGGCACGTGCTCGTTTGGACGAGGCGAAGGCGAGATTGGGAAATGCCCAGCGTTTGCGGGCGGAGGCCGAAAAACTAGGCCAGAATATTTCGCAATCCACACTACTATCACGTATGAGCGAGGAGCGTATTGAGGCGGCCGTTGTAGCTAGGCTCATGGCTGAACAGAAATTTCAGGCGGAGCTGGTTGAACGTCACACGGTGCGGGCTCCATTTGACGGTGTAGTGGTTGATAAATTAACGGAGGTTGGGGAATGGGCGGAGTCTTCTCGTCCAGTGCTTGAATTTTTGGCGACCGATCAACTACGTCTCGATATTCAGGTTCCGCAAGATTATTACCCCATGATTCGACACCAAAGCTCCGCACTTGTGCGCGTGGATGCATTTCCCCGTGCGCAATTTACCGGCCAAGTGGTGGCAATAGTTCCGGCTAGTGATCCTGACGGCCGAACCTTCCTGATCCGGTTACACTTGGATGATCCCCTCCACGAAATTATTGCGGGCATGTCCGCTGTAGCAAGATTTGGTGTTTCGGACGGAAAAAACGCGCTGGAAATTCCTCGCGATGCAGTAGTTCGTTATCCGGATGGTAGCACCAGTGTGTGGGTTGTAGAGGAAAGCGGTAATGGCCCGCAGGCTTATGAACGTCAAGTGGTATTGGGTGACGCGTATGGGGACATGGTAAAAGTGACGCAAGGGTTAGATCATTTAATGGTAGTTGTTGTTCGCGGCAATGAGATGCTTGATGAAGGCGCCGTAGTGCGTTTGGTGGATCGTCTGCCTGGCCGCAGTGGTGCGGCCGATATGCCGAAATAAAATGTTTGAAGGTGCAATCAAGCACGGCACTCAAGTTGCCGTAGTGGTTCTCACGTTATGCGTGATCGGGATCATGTGCGCGTTAAGGCTACCGATACAGATGATCCCTGACCTAGAAGTTCGCACGATCACGGTCGAGACCGTTTGGCCTGGAGCAACACCCCAAGATGTCGAAAAAGAAATTCTGATTCAACAGGAAGACTATCTGCGCGCCTTGTCTGGTTTGCAGCGCATGATTTCTACGGCGAGCATGGGAGAGGCCACAATCGAGCTCGATTTTCCGTTCGGGACCGATATCAACGAAGCATTGATCAAGGTCAATAATGCTCTCACTCAGGTGCCATCTTACCCCGAGAACGTTGATGAACCGCGTCTTTATGCAACTTCATTTTCCTCTAATGCATTTATGTTTTATCGAATTCAACCGATGCCAGGCCAACCAATAGAGCTCGACATGCTACGCATGCGTGATTTCATTGATGATAACGTTCGGCCTCGCATGGAGCGGGTCCCCGGAGTTTCTCAGGTTGCCGTGGTTGGGGGTGCAGATCGGCAAGTGCAGATTCGCGTTGACCCGAACAAATTGGCCGCTTCCGGGGTCACGCTTGCTGAACTAAGAGACGTAATTCGTGAACGAAACCAAGATTTTTCCGGCGGTGATCTGGAGTCCGGAAAACGGCGTTATTTACTCAGGACTATCGGTCGCTTCAGCACAGTAAAGGAGTTCGAGTCGGCGATAATTGTCCGACGAGGCGATTCGATCATTAGGCTTGGGGACGTTGCAACCGTGTCACTGGAGCTTTTTGAACTGCGCAGTAAAGCCTTTCTCGACGGCGAGCCGACCATCAACATGTTTGTGCGCAAGGAAGTGGGTTCGAACGTTATTGCTATCAAGGAGGCAATGATACCGTTGGTCGAAGAAATCAATCGTGAGGTATTGATGCCGGAGAATCTCGCGATGACCCCGATCACCGATGACGTGCGCTATGTTAGGGCGTCCGTATCTAACGTTTGGCGCAACCTAGCTATCGGGTCGGTGCTGGCTACCATCGTAATGTGGTTATTTTTGCGCTCGGTCCCAGCAACTTTGGTCGGCGTGATCGGCATTCCCGTTTGCACTATCGCTGCCTTTATTGGTTTATTTGTGGCCGGACGCACGGTTAATGTCATTTCACTGGCCGGCATTGCCTTTGCTATTGGCATGACATTGGACAACTCAATTGTGGTGTTGGAAAGCATTGAGCGTTTCCGACGTCAAGGTCTTGATCGATCTGCGGCGGCACTTGCAGGTGTGCGCCAGGTCTGGCGGGCAGTACTTGCCTCCACCTTAACCACCGTGCTCGTGTTTACGCCAATTCTGTTTATCAAGGAAGAAGCCGGACAGTTATTTTCCGATATCGCAATCGCAATATCGGCTTCGATCGTGGCTTCGATGTTCGTTGCGATTACCGTGGTGCCGGCAGCAGCCTCGCGGGTACGCTTGTCGAGAAGGGTAGATCGACGTTACTTGCTTGATTGGTTGGGAACGGGCTTTCGATTTGTGGCTGTTGGTCTTGTGGGTTGGTTGGTGCGTGGGCGTGGTCGTTCCGGGTTCGCCGCCGTCAGTATTTTGGCGGGAGCTATCGCGATTATCGCCACGCTAACGCCACCGGCCGAATATCTCCCTGAGGGCGAGGAAGCAAAGACATTCTCTCTTATGATTGCACCCGCTGGCTATAATCTTTCGGAAATGTCCGACATTACTGAAGAGCTTCACCGGAATTTTGTGCCCTATGTGGGGTTAGATCCTGATCTTTATGCAAGGGGCGAGTCGGATGTTCCTGCAATGAGGTGGATTGTTACATTCGTAAATGCGAAGCGCGTGTTCATGATTGCGGAGACCACTGATCCTTCGCATATTAATGATTTGATGAAAATCCTTAACACCCGTTTCCGTGAATTTCCAGGAATGCGCGGATTTTCCTCGCGCGGCTCCATCATCTCTAGCAACGATGGGGGTTCTCGAAGTGTTAACCTTGACATCGCCGGTCCTAATTTAGAAGACATCTACCGGGTTGCAAATGCGGCCTATCGTCGGGCGAGTGAAGTGTTTGACGAGCCGGAGATAGGTTCGGATCCGTCTTCGTTGGTGTTGGCGCAACCTTTGATAGAACTGCGTCCCAATTGGACTCGCGCCGCCGAACTTGGCTTTACTGCGGAGGAGTTTGGCTACGCCGTTTCGGCACTCACTGACGGGGCATATGTGGGAGAGTTTCTTCTCGATGGCGACCGAGTGGATATTTTTCTGTATGGCACAGAAGGCACCAATAGCGACCTTTCTGATCTGCCAACCTTGCCACTTTACACTCCGGAAGAAGGCATTGTACCGGTAAGCGCGGTTGCCGAATTGACCGAACGAGTTGATACGGATACGCTTCGCCGGCTCGATGGGCGCCGCACTGTGACTCTCAATATTATTCCGCCGCGAACGGTGGCTTTGGAAACTGCCGTTGAGATTGTCGAGGAAGATGTCGTCGCTCATCTACGTCGAACCGGGGTGGTGCCAGCGGGGGTCAGTCTAGATATTTCGGGGGCCAGTGATCAGCTAGACACAACTCGTAAGGCGTTGATCGGAAATTTCTTAGTTGCGTTGCTGCTGTCATATTTATTGCTGGTGGCAATTTTTAGCCACTGGGGATTTCCGTTCGTGATCATGACATCAGTTCCACTCGGTGTGGCCGGCGGGATTCTTGGCCTGTGGGTCCTCAATGGATCGGGGACTTTGTTCAGCTCGTTTGGTGTTCCAATTGCCCACCAGCCGTTCGATATGATCACGATGTTGGGCTTTGTCATTTTATTGGGTACAGTAGTTAACAACCCTATTCTAATCGTTGATCAGACCATCCATAATATTCGGGATGCTGGCATGGAGGTGGAGGATGCGGTTAAGGAGGCGCTTGCTATTCGCCTCCGGCCTATGATGATGTCGACTGTGACAACCATCGTTGGCATCTTGCCTTTGGTGGTGCTTCCCGGGGCAGGAACTGAGCTCTACCGCGGGGTTGGTGCGATTGTCCTGTTTGGCCTCTTGTTTGCCACGTTCGTGACCATCGTTTTTTTGCCTGCGTTCCTCACCTTGGTTCTGAGAATGATGGCCGTATTTCGCGGTGGCACCTAATTTAGAGGTATGCCAACCCGCCTGATTTCTCCATAATCAGTCTGCAATCGTCTACTCGCAGAGAGATGCTAGTTGTGGTAGCTTTACCGTGGGTAGGTATACAGGTAATAACTGGGAAGAAAATTTTTGATATGAAGTGTGATCAAAGGCGGCCACTTTCTGAGCATGATACGGAAAGCCAGACGTTGGGCTGTAGGCATTCCAACCCTGACAATTGCAGAAATAATTCTACAGAAAAGAAATGCGCGTTTGTTAGGGATGACAATATTTGTCAGTTGCCACCTCGCTCGTGGCCGAAGCTTTTCCAACAGTTAAAAGAGAGCGCAGCAACGTGAGTCATTAAACCATCAATTACTCGACGGTGATGGCCAATTGAGATTCACATAAAATCTAGCTTGCAACAGGTCCGACTCCGAGTCCCGTCTCGAGCGAGACTGGGCGAGGGATGAGGAGTTGAGGGTGGTTCACTCTTTTTACGCTTGCTCTATGCCGTCGAACTCTCTGCGGCAGGATAGTGCTGAAGTCTAGGAATGAATGTTCAGGGCGCCATTTCCGAACTCGCACCTAGTGGTGTTTTGCGTGCGGCAATTAATCTGTCAAATTTCCTTTTGGTGACTGGCAAGGACTCGTCTGGTGCCCCGGTTGGTGTGGCTCCAGATATGGCTCGTGCGATTGCTGATAGACTAGAAGTTGATCTCGCACTGACGACATTTTCATCGCCTGGTGAGTTGGCCGATGCAGCAGGGAAAGATGTCTGGGATATTGGATTAATTGCCGCAGAGCCGGCCCGAGCTGAGGCAATCACTTTTAGTGCCGCGTACGTTGAAATTGAAGTCACCTACATGGTTCGCAATGATTCAGTGTTGGGAACGATTTCTGATGTTGATCGGCCTGGCGTTCGGATTGCTGTCTCAGCGAGAAGTGCCTATGACCTATATCTGACACGGACTCTTGAGCATGCTTCTCTGGTCCGAGCCAAAGGACTTGCTGCTGCGCTGGATATTTTCCAAAGTGAAAGGTTGGACGCTTTGGCCGGTCTTAGACCAGCGCTGATTGATGATGCTGGGAAACTTCCTGAGTTTAGAATTCTTGACGGGCGATTCACGGCTGTTCAGCAAGCGGTTGGCACATCGGTGACCAAAACAATTGGGGCAAGTTTTATGCGAGATTTCGTGAATGATGCTAAGTCGAGCGGACTCGTTGAAAGGCTAATAGCGAAATATGGAATGGTGGGCCGTCTTTTGGTGGCAACTTAGTCGTACGGGCCCGATTGGAGCACCAACTCGGCGCTCGACCCGTGCTTCGGACAAAAGAAAATACCATTAGAATTTCAGTTCTTTGCAGCCCTTCGCTCATTAGTCAAATATTGGTAGCTTGTTGCGGCTTATTTTTGGGCTACCTGATCCTCTGACTCGCCGCTGATCCTGTAATCCTTGGGCGGAAAGAAGAGCCAATCCTGACCAGGCTTGGCGCTCTGGTGACAGTTGGCGCAGAATTCAACTCGGTCATGACCTACCCCTTTGGTTTCTCCAAAAAGACCCCCATCTGCCATTACCATGGAGAAACGCCAGTCACCACTGGCTGTATTGAATCCACTCTTCATTTTCTCCATGACAAACAGTGGTCCGTGTTGGACCGCGTCGGCGGTGATGGATAAGGGCAAACAACTGGGAATAACCCGGAAACTGTCCATGGCAATTACTGATCCTGGAGGTAGTTGGGTTTCAATCTCAAACCTACCGTAGTCAGCTGCCACGCTATTGGCGAAATCATTCACCAGGCGCCCGCCATGAGGTTCTGAAACGTACGGTGTTGTGTTATAGCGTCTCCAGTCGTTGTATAAACCGGCAACAGGCAACGGTGATTTCGTGTAACTCTCAACTAGCGCGGCCTTTATCGACTCATAGGTTTTGTCGGCTTGAGAATCGGTGACGTCGCCAGCGGGCAGATGATCGTCCAAGGGATTGAGGGGGTCTGCAAATACCACACCAGATCCAATAAAATCTCTAGTCGAATGTGAGGTGGCGTTCACCAAAAACACTGTGAAGGCGATCAGAATTGATCGCAAAAGTATACACATCAGTTATTATTCCCCAAGCGTTGCCCGGGCCAGGCCGTTCGATATCAGTACCGGATGAAATATAAAAATACGACCCATCATTTCATCATTATCGCATTTCGTGCGGCTCATTTCCAGCCCGACGGCTATTTTTGCCATTTAATTTATCGATTGATGCGAAGGTGCATATATGCCCACAGTAGCGGACGGCCAGTCCGATTTTCAACATGAGTAGGTGCGTTAAAGAGTGGGAAATTTTTACCAAATTTGCGTTCCGCAAAAAAATTACGCAACATAAGAGATACGTTGGCGCATTTGGTAAATTTAAAGCATGATGTTGTGAAAATTAATCCTCCGTTTCGGGCGGAACATATCGGCAGTTTGCTGCGGCCACAGTCGCTCAAGGACGCGTGGAAAAACTACGATGCGGAAACAATAACGGAAACTGAGTACGGTACTATCATCGACAATGCTGTTAGGGGTGCTGTTTGCCTTCAGGAACAAGCGGGGCTTAGAGTAGTTACGGATGGAGAGTTTCGACGGAAGTCATATTGGTCCCATTTCCTGGAAACTGTGGACGGCTTCGGCGTGCGACCTTCTGATTTCAGATTTCGAGATGAAAACGGTCATACGCAAGAATTTCTTGCCCCATGTGTGAAAAGTAAAATCCGTTGGACAAAAGCGATTGCAGGGAACGCATTTACGTTCCTACGGGGTGTTACGACGAAGACACCCAAGGTTACAATTCCATCTCCTCCGACAATGCATTTTTGGTGTGGGAGAGATACGTTTAGTAGTGATATTTATGATCACGAAGAATTATTTTTTGATGATCTCAGCAATCTTTTTAAGGAAGAAATTAAAGATCTCGTAGCGCGCGGTTGCACATATTTGCAAATAGATGACGTGCCGCTCGCGATGCTCTGCGATGAGAATGTGCGTAGTAGGGTTGCCGCAAGGGGAAATGACCCCGATGAGCTGACTAAACGCTACGTCCAATTGATTAACGAAAGTATCCCTGATTTACCTATGGGTACAACCATTGGCCTGCATTTGTGTCGGGGCAATTTGAGGGGCTCTTGGTTGTCAGAAGGCGGTTACGAAAGCATCGCGTCGCTCATTTTTAATAAAATTCGCGCAGATGTGTTTTTTCTTGAATATGATGATGAGCGATCCGGTGGGTTTGAGCCATTGCGTTATCTTCCAAGTGACAAGACAGCTGTCTTGGGTTTGATTACAACTAAATCCCCTGCTCTTGAGCGAGTGGATGATATTCGGAGGAAAGTGGACAAAGCCGTTTGCTATGCACCGCTAGATAATCTTGCAATTAGTCCACAATGCGGTTTTTCCTCGACGGTTTCGGGCAACCCCCTCACTATCGATGATCAGTGGCGTAAACTCGAGTTTTTGACAGAGGTTGCTGGGGCTATATGGGGAGAAAACTAAACCTGGTGCAAGGTAGAAATTGGGAAAGCTCACTGG
>CAJWOI010000102.1 GCA_913044255.1 uncultured Alphaproteobacteria bacterium | reverse complement strand
CTTAGATGCAGCTTCGGAATGGTTGCAAGGATATACTCGAGCCGGTGCCAGTCACCTGGTGCTACGTTTCGCGGGTGACCATGAGCAACATCTAAATATGTTTACGAATCTTCGTGCAGACCTCGGATGGTGAAGAATAACGAGAATAGTTACAGTAACGTTGCGAGGGAAAACAGGTGTAATTAGATTTCTTTGCACTTATCCATTATCCTCGCGCGTAACTAAAATAAAACTAGGCGTCGCCTCATGAAAATTTATCACGCACCGAATACACGATCCGTCCGTATCCTATGGTTATTTGAGGAATTGGGACTGCCCTACGAACTCGAGAACTATAAGCTTGGTGACCCGGGCATGCGATCACCTGAATATCTCAAGGTCCATCCGATGGGTCGCGTTCCTGTCCTTCAGGACGAGGAAGTAAAGATTTTTGAATCTGGGGCAATCATACAATATGTGCTAGCGAAATATGGCGACGGTAGATTTGTTCCGGACCAAGAATCGGCTGATTTTGCGAATTACCTCCAGTGGTTTCACTATGCTGAGGGAATGATCATGCCGCAAATCAATATCATCGTCGTGGAGAGCATCTTGCTGCCTGAAGACCGACGAAACAAAGTCAATCTCGAGCGAGCTCAAAAATTGTTAACTCGCATGCTCACCGCAGTTGAACAAGGGTTGGAAGGACGCGACTATTTAGCTGGAGAGTTTAGCGGAGCAGACATAATGACCGGACATGCCTGTGTCGTGTCAGCACGCTTAGGAGCCGACATATCCGACAAACCAAACGTTGCCGCGTATACGCAACGGCTTGAGGCGCGCGCCGGCCTGAAAACTGCCTTTGGAACGTGACCGGCTTTGAGAGATCCTACCTCATGCCAAATTTTAGAACGATCCAATGGGTACTATAATTCAATGTCCAGAAATACATTTTTTGGGGGCGGCTGAATGACCAAACTTCGGGTAGGTGTAGCCGGCCTGGGAACGGTCGGTAGCGGCTTGGTCAAATTATTGTTATCCCAGAAATCCGTTATCAAAGAACGCTGCGGTGGTCCAGTGTTAGTGACAGCGGTTTCTGCAAAAGATAGGGCTCGGGATCGGGACTTTGACGTAGGAAAGACCGTTTGGCACGACGATGCGGTATCTCTCGCTAAAGACGAAAATGTGGATGTGGTTTGTGAGCTGATTGGTGGCGCCGAAGGAATAGCTTTGAAGGTTTGCGAAGCCGCAATCGGATCAGGAAAACACGTCGTTACAGCCAACAAGGCGATGCTGGCTGTTCACGGAACAAGACTGGCAAAAAGCGCGGAAAAACACGGAGTAGAAATACATTACGAAGCCGCAGTTGCTGGGGGAATTCCTATTATCAAAGCGATGCGCGAGGGTCTCTCCGGCAATGACGTAACTGGCGTGCTTGGTATTTTGAATGGCACCTGTAATTACATTTTGACGAACATGCATGATGCCGCGCTGGCCGGAGAGTCCCGAGACTTTGAGACTGTGTTGGATGAAGCGCAAAGGTTGGGTTATGCGGAGGCAGACCCTTCTACGGATATAGACGGTATTGATGCGGCCCACAAACTAGCGATTTTAACCAGCGTCGCGTTTGGAACCGAAATAGATTTTGGGTCGATTCATATAGAAGGTATCCGGCACATCAGCGCTGTCGATATTGAATACGCTATAGAGCTTGGTTACCGAGTAAAACTACTCGCAATTGCACGGAAAGGTATTGAAGGAATTCAACAACGAGTTCACCCGGGCATGGTCCGGGAAAGAACCGCCATCGCACACGTTGATGGAGTCAACAATGGTATTGTCGTACAAGGAAACTATGCTGGCACCACCATTTATGAAGGGCCCGGCGCTGGAGGAAATGCGACCGCATCGGCCGTGGCTGCTGATCTCGTAGACATTGCTCGAGGGCACCAAACTGCAACATTTTCTGTTCCGACAACACGCTTAGAAAGACATTCTGCCGCCTCTATTGATGGAATTTCCAGCCCTTACTACATCCGTCTAATGCTTGTAGACAAGCCCGGCGTTATTGCTGACATTGCCGCATGCCTCCGAGACCAAAATGTTTCGGTTGAATCCATGTTGCAGCGGAGTCGAAACCCAGGAGACGTAGTGCCTGTTGTGTTGACCACCCACGAAGCGGAAGAAGCGTCAATTCAAAATGCGTTGAATTCCATGGAACATCTCCGGTCTGTAATCGAGAAACCAAGAATGATAAGAATTGAAGAAATTTAAAAAACGAAAAGGAAGGACTGTAATTGTCTGAATGTGAAAGCACAAACCCTGCCGCTCCATGGAAGACTTCAGCACTAGCCACCGTACATTGTCTGACAGGGTGTTCTATTGGGGAAGTGCTAGGACTTCTTATCGGCGTCACCCTCGGCCTTGGGGTCTTTTGGACAATCGCGTTAGCGGTGGTGCTGGCCTACGTGGTTGGAATATCACTAGCCGTCAAACCCGTAATGAAAGGCCAGCGAATTAGCCTTACTGACGCCCTAAAAATTGTTTGGGTTGGTGAAATTATTTCGATTGGCGTCATGGAGTTTGCCATGAATGCTGTTGATCTTGGAGTTGGAGGCGTGAGCGTTCCGTCAGTGTTCACCAGTATGTTCTGGGTCGGGATCGCACTGGCAATTCCCTCTGGATACCTAGCCGCATGGCCAGTGAATCATGTGTTATTGAAACATCACCTTAAGTCCTGCCACTAGAAGCGGTTGCATGGGGACACAGGGTGGTTTTCTGTAGCGGCAGCATTGCGCTACTTAGCGTACGGGCAGCGACTGATAAACCGTGACACCGACGTAACACTAGTTTGATCGAGCTGTGGCGGACTGAATGAAATCCTTCTCAAACTAACCCACCTGATCACCCTGTATATTGCACGCTAAATTCATTCGACCGAAGCCAAAAATTCGTCGACGGTCGACACAACATGAGCGATTCTCGGGTAATCCAATTGGATCGCAGCTTCCTGCTCTTCCCGAGAAAATGTTGCCACTGCATCGGTCAGAAGCGTGGTGTGATAACCCATTTCAACTGCATACCGTGCTGTCGACTCCACACACGTATTTGTGGCCAAGCCGACCACGATCACACGATCGATGCCATGCTGCCGCAATATGTAGTCAACATCAGTGTTCGGAAATGCGCTTGTCAACCAGTGCTCCTTAGCTATCACGTCCCCATCTTGTGGCGTGAGGTCAGGATGAAATTCCCCGCCCCAAGTACCCGCCGCAAATACTTGAAACTTAGATGCCCCTATGTGATTCCGGTGCAAGAATTTCCAATTTTTGTAGTCACCCTCACGCCACCTCCGATGGGGTGTGTATACAATTTGCACACCTTTGGCACGTGCGCCTTCCGCCAATCTTTTTAAATTAGGAACCAGATTCACCTCTTCGGCAACGGGCTTAATCCTGTCCCAAAGTTTTCCATTTTCAGAAAGAAAATCATTGAATGGGTCGACCATAAGTACTGCCGTCGACCCTGCCGGGTAAACAACCTGGGTACTATCGTCAGCGTAACCCAAATCAGCGCCTCCGAGAATCAAGCACACTATCGCCAAGACGCCCTTCTCTATTATCTTCTCAAAATACAAACAACTCCGCATTTCCGGTTCCCTTTCCTGTGTCTGGCAAACCATAAAATCTGTTGAGCAGGATACATCGCAGATTGACGACAAGCCAAGTTCCGCAATAATGAAACAATTCTAATGCCACATAAAGGAAACAAGAAAGCCAAAATGAAAGCTACATGGCTCGCCATTGCCGCGGCATTAACCCTGACTTTGCCAGCACCTCTTTTGGCTGAGGAATGCGCACCCGGTCCCGAAGGAAACCTCTGCAAAGCCGAAAACGGAGACGAATACGCCATGTACATGGTTGGACGTCGCGCATATTTGGAAGGTCGCGAAGTCGACGAACTTGCGGAAGCCTACAAGTGGGCCTGGCGTTCCAAAGAAGCAGGTTACCGTGGTGGCCGCATGCTCCTCAAAATGATCTATTTAGAAGCTAGCGCCGGTGGTCACAATGATTACGTAGAGGCCTATCACTGGCTCACCAAAGCGATTGCTGAAGACAACGGCGAGTATCTCGCATCATGGCGTAAGCGCCTCGAAGCCCTGATGACCCCCGAGCAGCGGAATGAAGTCGCAGCACCTGCGAGCAATTGATCTCTGTCCTATTCACTTGATCCGAACTACCGGCTTACCTTTAAAACTTTTGAGAATGAAGGTAGCAATTTACCCGAGCTGGCCTAACAGAACCCGCACTCCAGCCTTTTTGACCCTCAACAAAAAACCAAGAAGTCAGTCATACCTCACACAGAAGATCTCACGGCCATCCATCTAAAAAACGGCCGTGACATCAAATTAGGCCACATGAACACAAAAAAATGGTCAGAACGGCGCGTCCGTTAAGCCTTCTACCACTAGCAGTTGCTTCATTGTGGTAACTGATTCTCTTATCTTCTTCCATGGCTGGTAGTCCGGATCGGCTTGGAACGCATCCAATGCTTCGCGACTCGGCCACTTAAAAATCACAATTCTGTTCGGCTGCCAGTCACCAACAGGGACTTCAATCTTTCCGTCTCTCGCCAAATACTCCCCTCCATGACGTGCCACATATTTCGGGACGGCTTTTTTGTATTCGTCATATTTCGCAGTATCGTGAATCTCGTTCTCAAAAATCACATAAATCGCCATTTTATCCCCTCCCAGTTTTGGTAACACGGCCACGACCGGCGGATAAACCCTAACGACTCCGCCTAGTCGCGTCTATCGCTACTGTTTTTGATGGAGGGTGGATAAGGCGGGAAAACAATGTAAAAACATGCCAGAACAAATTGCTCGAGAGAATCGTAATGGCTGAAATAGAAGGAAAAGTCGCAGTAATTACAGGCGGCGCTAGCGGAATAGGAGAAGCCACAGTCCGGTTGTTCGTGACGGAAGGGGCTAAGGTAATCATCGCAGATATGCAGATAGAACGGGGCACATTGCTAGCAGCAGAGCTCGGGAAAGCAGCCATCTTTTGCCCCGTCGAAGTCCGTCAAGAAGATCAAGTAAAGGCGGCTGTCGATATGGCTGTCGCCAAATGGGGAAAGCTTGACTGCATGTTTAACAATGCCGGATTTGGTGGCGCACTTGGGCCGCTCGAAAGCATCCCGGTCGAGGAATTTGACATGACGTTCGATGTGTTGGTGAAAGGCGTCTTTCTTGGTATGAAGCACGCCATTCCTGTGATGAAAAGACAGGGCTCTGGCAGTATCATCAATACGGGTAGCATTGCCGCAATCGCTGCGGGACTCGGTCCGCTGGTGTATTCGGCAGCAAAAGCGGCTGTCCTGCATTTGTCCACAGTCACAGCACTCTCAGTGGCAGACCACTCTATCCGAGTTAACGCGATATGCCCCGGGTATATTGCAACCCCGCTTGCATCCAACACGGTTGGGAAACCCGACAAACTGATCGAGGAACAATTGGAGGGCAAGCCTTTTCCGCAACCCATCCCCCGTGTAGGCCGCCCACACGATATTGCAGAAATCGCTCTCTTCCTAGCCAGCGACCGCTCAACATTTGTTACGGGGCAGAACTTCGTGGTGGACGGCGGCGCTGCATCTGGAGTTTCCTGGGAGCAGCAAAACCCAATCTACAAGAAATATCGACCGATCCGAGTCTACAACCCAGATAAAGGATAACTTTGCGGCCGCTCGTCCCACGGTCCTTCGTTACACATGTCCTATGGTACCGTCCGGGCGCCGGGCGCGAGGCAGTGTATTTAAACCGGACAGCATCTCTTGCGGTGACCATCCAATCTGTCCATGGCGACCATTGCCGTAGCGTATTAGCGCGTCATCCACAAAGGGACGAATCTTACCAGGCATGTCGAGCCATATGCGCATCAAAACTCGTTTCCGCTCTTCTTCATCAACAACGGAGTGAGCTGCACGGCCGTGCATCACAGTATAATTAGTGCAAAACTGGATATCACCTTCAGTAAAGGGAAACTCCAGGCGGGCCTCAAAAGCGATCTCATCTAGGAGATCTAGGATCGCAATTTCCGTTACCGACAGCGGCGTCCCCTTTCGATTTGCCGCGTTTTCAATCCAGTTCCGATTATATTGACAAGACACAACGCCATCCTTCTGACTGAAAACCGGCACTTTGTACCCCGAAGTCGGTGTTTCCCCACGGCCATGCTCGTCCATGCGATCCCACTCAAAACCCTCATACAGTCTTTCCAACGCCTTCGGTTGACGACGCAAAAGGCCGTTGTAAGCATTCATCGAGCTCGCCACCCAGCTAGGGGGATTGTCCGGGGCCTGCCGGACACATAACAGGGATACAACATCCGTCAGATCAATGTGCAATGGTGCCTCTCTCGGAAAACCAACCCCTCTCCTCCCCTGGCTTGGCCTGCGCTTGCCATCAGTTACATAGTGGATAAATGTTGCATCACCATTCTGGGTCAACCCTAAACCGATATGACTACAGAGCCCCCAATACATGAGTTCCAAATCTTCATAGGAATACTCGTTTACCGGAAAACCGCGGAGCAGCACGAAGCCTCGGCCTGTTCGAAGTTCATTGGAAATTTCCGCAAGGCGGGTTTCCAGATTTGGCAACAAAAAGTCGGGTTTGGAAATTTTTTCGAGACGCAGTTGGCTCCGCCGGACCCCCGCAAGCGCCGACGCCAGCTCGGATCTATCCTGATTGTTCAGCGTATACTCCCAATCACGATTACCCTCGAGGCTGGCCCCAGTCCAAACGGTAGCATCATCGATTGGATTTGATCGAATATTGTGCATCTACTGGTTTTCCCGTAACAACTGTCCCCCGATGAGACAGATGTTACGGGAAATTTAACGCAAATTCTACAATTAGCGACTTGCCGAACGGTCCGAAGTAACACCACATATCGTTTTACATAAATTCCGGTTGCGCTCAGAAATACAAGGAGCATGGGCACCTAGAATTTTTTTGAAAACCATTTTCTAAAGCCGTTGAAGATGTCAAACTTAATTGACCGATTTCCATTATAAGTCTGTGCGAGCCTTTTATGACCACACAACTGTCAAAACTTATTCTACTATTTATCTCCTTAGTAACGACGGTCACAATTCCTCCATTTTACCAAAATGTCGTAGCTGCGGACCTCATGATCCATAACGCGCGCATACGTGCAACCCCACCAAATGCAGCTGTGGCAGCGGGTTACCTGACAATCCAAAACATGGGATCAAACACAGATCGACTGATTGGCATATCAGCTCCATTTGCGATGAAATCAGAAGTGCATGAAATGACGATGTCAGGCGACGTGGTACAAATGCGCAAAATAAACGGAGGCCTCAACATTCCACCAAATGAGTCCCTTACTCTTAAACCTGGTGACCGTCATATTATGTTTACGAAACTCAAGGAGCAGTTGAAACATGGTGAACAAAGATCAGTGAGCTTAGTGTTTGAGCGACATGGCGAAATTGTGGTGAGCTTCAAAGTGGAGGACATCGGAAGGCAACCGCAACACTCTGAAAGCAATGACAGCCAGGTTGAGCACCCGGACCACTGACCTAACTGAGCGGAAGAGCAACTTCACTATTGGCCACCCGCCGGCAACGTATACCTTGCGTCTGGGATACAACAACTAATTATTTGGCCCCACGTGCCCACCAACCTGAATCGGAGAAACTGTGGCGGAACTCGACGTTACACACTACTACGCAGCGGTAGGAGACGTATTAATGCACTACGTTACTGCAGGCACTGGAGAGCCCTTGGTGTTGCTGCACGGTTGGCCGGAGACATGGTACGAATGGAGGCGAGTTATTGGACCTTTGTCCAAGCGCTTTCACGTGATTGCCCCAGATCTCAGAGGCCTAGGAGATACGGGGCGACCTGACGACGGTTACGACAAACGAACCATCTCAGAAGATATATTCAAACTGGTACACGATCATCTTGGCATACAACGTATTTGCCTTGTAGGACACGACTGGGGCGGGCCAGTTGCATTTTCCTACGCCGCAGCTCACCGTGACGCCGTCCGACGCCTCGCTCTTCTGGACGTAACAGTGCCCGGAGACGGGACAGAGTCCTTGTCACAGGGTGGTCGGAGATGGCACCACGGCTTTCATCGAACCGCGGATCTACCGGAAGCGTTGATCCAAGGCAGGGAAGAGGTGTATCTGGGCTGGTTTTATCAAAATTTCTCCCACAGACCAGAGGCGATTGATGAAGCGACCGTTGCGGAGTACTTGCGCACATACACAAAGCCGGGCGCGTTGCGTGCTGGATTTTCTTATTACCGGGCCATTCCCCAAGACATTGCTGACAATCGTGGCATGCTAGAACGAGATGGAAAACTTACCATGCCGGTACTTGGCCTCGGAGGGAATCGCGCATGGGGACGGAAGATGGAAGTAGTAGAGTCGTTAAATAGAGTTGCTACTGACGTGCATGGTGGTCAAATCTCAGAGTGTGGCCACTTTATTCCTGAAGAACGACCCGATGAAACAGTCAAAACGCTCCTTGCGTTTTTCACGGAGGAAGGAGATTAGTGTTCGTTGCG
>CAJWOI010000101.1 GCA_913044255.1 uncultured Alphaproteobacteria bacterium | reverse complement strand
TTCGATCTGCGTTGGCCATGATTGAAAAAGTAAGATGTTTTGCAGGAAGGCTTGGTAAAACCGAACCGTCCACGACGAATACGGAATCTGTATCGGGCAATTTGCCATATTGATCGGTGATTTTCCCCATTGGCAACGTGGCTCCATAATGAGCATCGGCGCCAGGCCTATTGCTGGACACGGAACCAGGAAGTACGTACCCGCCAAGGCGGGATAGGTCACCTCGTAAACGTCTCATTACTGATCGCACTCGCACTTCAAAATCCGGAGAAAAACCTCCTATAACCCGGAGTTTCCGCTGTGCCCCTTGCCTAGTTAGCATGACCTGGTTTTTGCTGCATTTGCCGGGTAGGAAAACCAACCCGACGGCCAAGGCAGAAAGCAGACCCGATACAATTCGTTTGCTTCCTGCATAAGTAAGGAAGCTCTGGGCAGCAATATCTGGAACTGTAAATGATGATGCATCGTAAAGAGTGCCAAATGCAATGTCGGGATCTTCATTGTTAAATGGGACTGCAAATGCAATTTGAGCCATACCAAAATTGGTTTCTGGAAATTTCTTTCCAAACATTCGGGGCACTAATATGCCGAAGGACACACTAGGTGTCGTTTCCATACCCAAACATTCATCCTCGGCATTCATGAAATCCAACGCGAGACGTGTAGAGGCAAGCGTTCCGGCTGCTAAAACAACTCTTCGTCCCAAAATGTCAAAGGTTTCCCCTGTTGCTAAGTTGTGGCCGGTTGCCACGATGTTCTTGCCTTTCTGTTGAATTTTTTCCACTAAGTGGTTGGTTCGAGTTTCAACGTTTGGTAAATGCTGAATTTGACGTAATTCGTCAATGCTATTGTATATTGCACCAATTTGGCATCCAGACATGCAGCTTCTAACTAACTGACAAGCAGAACGGCCTGGCACTGGTTCGGTTAATACGGCGGAACGGCAACGTCCGAAAATTGTTGGCGTGTCTGGTTTTGCTGCTGCACGATCTAACAGGAAAGTAGCCAAAGGAGAGAGTGGTAGAGGTGGTTGAAGGGGGATATTTTCACCCAGGATAGGTGCTATTCGGTCAATTTTGGAGCCAGAGATCCCTATTCGTTCCGCAACATAACGATATGAGTTTTCTATTTCGGACCAAACCACTGTAGATGCCTTGAATTCGTCTTGGCTAAACTTCGGAGTGACAGCGCCCCAAAAACTCGAAAGCCCACCTTCAGCTAGCGTTCCTAAACACTCAAAGTTCGATGACTCTATTTGATTGAGGGCCATATATTTAGCCAAAAATAGAGGATCCACGGCGTTACGCAACTTAGGTGACAATCCTTCAAACGGAGTTATGTCAGTTAACCTGGGGCTCCGTGCAGGGTACTTACTCGGATGTTCGTATGCTATATGTGAAGTATCTTTGGGTAGATACTTTACGGCTGCTCCGTTACCGCCATCCAGAAAGAGCACCGACTTCCCCGTTTCAAGTAGTGGAAGTGCACATGATATTCCGGCAGGTCCTGTGCCAACTATTATGAAATCAAAATTATCGGTCATACCAAAAATCGACCCAGGACCGCTCTTATGGGGAGCAGGGCAACTTCAATGGTCGTTTGAACGAGGACTAGAATTATTGTTTGCAACGTTCCGCACCTTTTTTGACGCTCTGTTGACGATTCGGAGTGGTGTCTCGATATCAACGCTGCAGCAAGAAGTCGGCGTTTGAACTCTTTCTGTTTTGAAGTGCGACTTGAACCTACTGGTTCAAAACACCGAAAGGCTGCGGCGCAGAGCAGGTAAGTGGGCAATTTTAAAATCGGCCAGGGTGTCTTAGATCGTTTTACAAAATTACAGTATGTTTTGATAGAGCTGGGTCGGGTCTGTGGTCCTCCAACGTAATTTAACATAATGGTCGCCTCTTGAACGAGGCGTTGGTGAAAATCAGAAGATGGTTCTCCCCATAAGCCTCTCCTAAGTCCGCGAAACGAAAGTCCCCAATGTGAAAGATCAACTGGTAGGGCTGTAGGATGCATTTTGGCTAAACCAAGAATGCGCTCGGGATCTACTATAGGTGGCAACCGGAATAGGAGAGGAAGTTTGACCGACATTAAAATCAAACTTAGTGGAAATGGTAAAAGAATTAGTTTTTTCTTATGTAAGATGTACGAAATGTCAGTTAAGAATGATCCAAATGTAATTCCCGACGTGTGCGCTAATACCATTAGCCGTTTTTGTGTTTGGCTTGAAGATGTTGCCAGTTGTAGAAGGGCCGCCGCTACATCATCTAAATGGATGGGATAAACAAGATGTTTTTGGCCAATCGTTGGTAGCACACGGAAAGCCTTAACGATTTTATTTAGTTTCCCCCAAGTGGCGTTCAACGGTCCACCATAAACGAGACCTATACGAGCAATTATTTCACCATGTTTATCGCAACATTCCTCGATTTTTTTCTTTAATCGACCGTATTGATTTCCGGCATCGTTTCGGGCGAGTATGCTCGACGCAAAAATAAATCTGGGAATGCGAGCCTGTCGCGTGGCATCTAATAGGGTTTGCGATGCAATGACATTGGCTTGTCCAGCCTTCCAATCGTGTCCAAGGTGTACTACTACGTCTACGGATTTGTCACAAAAAATGTTCCTGGAAAGTGGAAAAGAAAAATCCCAATTAATGTAATTAATGTTTCCGATTAAGGATGTTGGAGCGTTTCTTCCAACACATGTGACTTCGTGCCCAGCATTTATCGCGATCTCCACGAAACGCTGCCCTATGTAGCCGGACCCACCGGTCACTACCAAATGCAACGAAATTTCCCTTCTAGACTGGATAGATCGAATCTGGCCAATGGCGGTATCGACATTCGGGTGAAGCACCAAAAGCTTGGGAGTGACGTTTGGTGGTCGCGTGGATTGGCAAGAACTATCGCAAAATAAATAATCACCATGGCTTATTCGATTCAGTATAAGGACCTATCAATAAAAAATATTAAATACTTTTTCGTCTTAATATTCCTACTTATTTCTACTCATCAAATATTTAATATTGAGGATCTTCCCCGCACATATTTAATATTTTATTTGATATTTGTCGTAGGAATAATTTTCATTCCTTTGTCCGGCGATAAAATTTTTCCCGCCCACACACCTTTAAGTAAACCAACGGCCTTTTCCGTATTGCTCGGCACTCTGATAAGTCTGCCCGCCATTTTGTATCTTGCGTTTACGTGGAATCAGGATTTGCCATTATGGGGGGATCACCAGGCACACACGGCAATGTCGTACGGGACGGTGGCTTTTTGGGCTATGGCCCCCGGCATCGGGGATTTTCCTGATAAAACTTTCAGCGATGTTCGCCTATTTAATCGAGCGACAATATTGGGGTTATTAGCTTTTGGTACCGTGATGGTCTTGAGATACAAGGGCTCGTCTCTCAACCGGTGGTTAAGTGTTTCTTCTTGGGTCGCAATGGTCATATTCATGAGCGACACTGGAGATTTTGAATACTTGAGATATCCATCAACGGGCTATTTTTTTGACATTCCATTTAATAGCTTGGTGTATTTAGTTGATGGCGATCGTTTGTGGAACGGCCCGAGAGTCGGAGACGCCTTATCACCCGCAATCTGGCTATTTGTACTTCGTCCAATCTTTCTCAGAAAGTGGCCAGACATCGACATCTTCCCGTGGGCGTTGGTGATTTTTTGGTCACCCGAAGCATTGCACTACTTCTCTTCGTCATATCTTGAGCCTTGGGCGGTAATATTTGCTCTTCTCTCTATCGAAATCTTAGTTCGGCATCGATCAGAGGGTGCAGCAGGAGCATTGCTGCTGACGGGCATAGCCGCATCCATTAAAGAGCCATTTATTTTGGCTCTCCCTGCCATCTGGCTTGTTGGTCTGCCTTGGCAAGGGGTTAAAAGATGTTCCGAAGTCTCTTTCGCAGGATTGATTGCAGGAATCCCATTTCTTTCCTACCTTTATCTGCGTTACCATTCGGCTGACCAAGAAATCACCATGGCCCAAAGAGGCTTCGATTTCCGGCACGACCTGCCTGTTTCAGGTGATTTCATGGTTTATTTTGAAAAATTCTTTGAGTCTGTCGGTGCAATGGCAAGCGGAGTTGTCATTTTATCCGCGATTTTAATTTTATGTATGTGCTTTATTAGACGGGTCCGAGAGGTTGCATTAGCAAATATTGGCTCGGGTGCACTCATATTTTCGTTATTCTTTTTTGACAAACAGACAAGCGGTGCGTCGTTTGCCGGAATGTATCGATTTGCAATGTCATACTTGCCCTTTATCTCGTCAGGATTGTTGATAGCGGCGCTGGCGTTTGGTCAAAGGATTCAGACATTGCTTGCAGCTGTTGCATTCATTGCTATGGGCCCTGGCATGATAAAGGCTACCAGTGACACGTTGGGACCAGATCCTGTGCGTGCCGGGATTGAATGGGGCAGTGCGCCCGTATTTATTGGATTTCCTTCATTAATTAACAGAGCCCTCAAAGATGGAGTTCTCCCAAAGAATGTAACTGTAGCTATAGAGGAGCTTCATCCTCTAACCCGTATATTCGCTTCTCCCCCGCGGTTTATCAGGAATGATAATTATACAATCAAACTTGTTCCCCAGGGTGGTAATGGAAGCTGCACGTGCAGCACAAAGACGCCATATCGCTTTAAACCATTTTTGAGAATGGGTGATCATCGATCAATAAGTATCGATACCTACGGGACTCGTTGTCCTAGAGATATGGCGCGAGAGCAGTGCATAAATTTGTCGGAAATTAACCGCGGGACAGAGGAGTGTCTGGTAAAAATGACGGATAGCTGCGAAAAAATTTATACTGAATGGTTTGACGGTGATATCTACGCTATTTTTGGCCTTCGAATTACAGGTAGTTCAAACGACCAGCGCTAATCAAAAATTAAGATTAGTCCGTCCGAAGCCAAAAAGTTGTTAGCCACATCCGTCGGGGACGTGCAGTCCAACCAGTCTCACGTTTCTGGCCTTGATTTCATGGGAGTTGTATTTGGTTTGGGCACGGTAGTCCCAGTTCACGTGTCGGGTCACGAGGGCAATTTTTTCCCCACTCGCTTCGGCGTCAGAAAGATAGTTGCAAAGCTCTTTGGTTGATTTGATGATGTTGCCATCCACCGATGCGAGGTATCCCCATGGTCTGATGCCGGACAATGCACCAACGGAAGCCTCGGCTACACTTTGAATGAATAGAAAACCATCTGGATTCATGACCTCGTCGTCCTTCAGGGGTTCGGAATCAAATATGATGCCCGAGGCGTGAACACCGATACGTTCTATTAATTTTGGTCTTGCCCTTGAGGTAATGACTATGGTTTGTTTCTTGCCCGACCTCTCGATTAAGAGTTCTACTGGGCCGTTTTTGCCTCGCAAGGCGTGGATTAAATCAGCCTGATGATTGAAGTTTCTTGCAAGGTCTTCGGCTAAGGAAGAAATACGGTCACCTAGCTTCAGAGACCACATAACGGGTTGTTTGCGGTAGACGGCTGCAACCACCAGATCATCCTGCGTTTGTTCATTGGTCGCGAAACTAACTGGGATAAATGGTGGTGAGGGGTCAACTCCGTTTTCCAAAAGTTCGAAAACACGGCAAGCGCGAGCCATTTGCACAGCAAAACCAAGCCCTTCACTCATTCGCTTGGAATATGTGGCAGAATTGATGCCAATAACCTTGCCCGTATCAAGGTTGATGAGCGGTCCACCCGAATTGCCGCTATTGATGGCTGCATCGGTTTGCACCCAATATCGTCCCCACCGGTACCGATTGCCGGAGACAATGCCCCTCGTACCAGAGTAGTCGAGAGAAAAAGGATGGCCGTATGCGCCAACGGGGCTGCCCACAACCGGTTTGACATCACATTCGAGGGTCGCATCTTTCGCAAACTCGGGAATCTTGGAGCTTGAGATTTTTAGGACAGCCAGGTCTAACAGATGATCGACATAGATCAGTTCAGCCTCCAAAAATTCTTCCCCTTTAAAAGCTACCTCTACAATGCTTGGGTTGCTCGCAGTAACGTGTGCGTTTGTTGCAACCCAGCCCAATGTTTTATTGATTAAAAAACCCGCTCCAGAGAAAGATCCTCTTTCATCTTTCAAAAAAGGGTATTCAACCCGGCTTCGTATTTTCACCGTATAGGTGTTGGCATTTTCGAAATGGGTTTTTTGGATCTCATCTCCCCGAGCTAAATTTAAGGTCCCCAGTAATAAAACTAGAGCAGTGAGCACCAGGACATTACACATTTGGCGATGAATCCTTTTACAGGAAAGAATAATTTCTGATCTAACTTTTGATCGGCACCCCAGACTGCAGTGTACGCTGCGCCAGTCGTGTTGGGGCACGTACCGTCAACAAAAAAAAGGTTTATCCCAATATCAGATGAACAGATTTGTCAGGTTGTAGTTTTTGATTTCTGCTCTTGCTTGCTTATCCCAACGGTATTTCCCTTGGGAATTCTCAAACGGTTTGTAATGGAACTGTGCCTCTCTCGGAAATCTCTGGTGACGTGCATCGATAGCGTATCCGATCACTCGAGATCGGTGGTGGATAAGTTTTTCGTCATACACAATTTTTTCGTTGTGGAAACTTTTGGTTTCTACGTTCAATACGGAAGACCGGCGATGAAACCCAAAATTTACTGTCACACGGCGGTCTGGACCAGTATTCGCAAAGGAGCCATGTACTAGTTGCCGACTAGTCATCGCCACATCTCCAGGTTTGCAGATAATAGGTACAGCTCCCGGGATGCGATCTCCGTCCCCGTCAGACAGCATTGCGTTGATATTCAGTTTACCCAGCTTATGGCTTCCGGGGACGATCCAGAGACCGTTGGCTGCGGTACAGCCATACAGCTGAGCCATGAAATTGAAACCGTGAATTCCTTCGTTCCAGGAGGGGTTGTTCCAATGGGTCTGGCCGTCCTGATGCCACGATATCGATGCTCCCAACCCGGGCTCTTTGATAAATAACACCTCACTAAATGGCACGAAATCTTCGCCGTTAATTTGTTCGGCCACCGCAAGTAACTGTGGATGACCATATACTCGTAAACAGGCATCCGAAAACTGCAAGCTACCTGAGATCATATAGACAATTTCCTTCGGAGCGTCTGCAGCAGTCTCAGGTTCGGTCATTTTCACTTGATGCCGGCCATTCCCTATTTCCGTGCCTCCCCAAGGATCTCCCAAAGGTTTTGCCCAGTATAGTGGACTTTCCTTACAGTCCGCCCCAAAGGCCGGTCGCCCCTTGGAATCAAATTTTGCTTCCTGGGCCGTTGGCAAACGATCTTGTATGTCAAGAAAATCCGCCTCTAGGTCCGCGAGTTCTTCTGCACGCAGAACTTTCTCAAAGATATAAAATCCATATTGCGAGTAGGCTTCGAGGATTCTCGAGTCGAGCGTCCCATCCGGATTGAAGCGGATTGGGCCACGGTTTTTCAGTGCGCGTGCCCTTTCTCCACCCTCACGAATATAGGATTGCATCGCCATTTCATGAATTCCGAAATCTGCTTTTTTGGATCTTTCGCTTCCGTCCATGCTCCCGGCCTATCTACTGCGCCACAACAAAACTCAATAACCGGTCAGCATAGGAGTTAATTGCTGGGCCCACAATACGCCGCCCAAACGCGCATCAAACATCACAGGTGGGTTAGCTCTTCTTTATGGCAGTTATCAGGTAGCATTCTTGGGTTATGCCCTTTGAAAAGCATACCAAAATTTACCGCTTCATGATTCCTCGGAGTCTCTCCTTTTTCTGAAGGTTCTGGCGAGCCGCAATAATGTAGCCGCCGGAGAATAAAAATTGGTGAGGGTGGGACAGGGTTCTGGCCATTGAGCTGCGAAACCCTGGAAAAGTTAATTTACCCCGAAGCCATTCCAATATATCAGTGGCATTTCCCGACATAGCCTGGATTTCAATAAACAATTACGGCGCTGAGTATAGTGCCATGATATTTAGTTAGTCCTTCCCTACGGCACATTGTTCAGGATGCACAGTGAAGTAATGGTCTCTGCCCCGTCCAACGCATCGCGCACCGGTTTTCAAACTTTAATCAGTCTTCTGCCTTATTTATGGTTTAAGGATCAGTGGAAAATGAGGGCCAGAGTGGTGGTCGCCTTAACCTTTTTGTTCCTGTCAAAAATAGCCATCGTTTATGTGCCAATTTTCTACAAGAAAGCAGTCGACAGCTTGTCGTTGGCCGGCGACGATATTCTTCTGGTTGTGCCGATTGGTATCATTACCGCTTACGGTTTGGCTCGTGTCGCTTCACTTGGATTTAGCGAAGCCCGCGATGCGATTTTTGCTCGGGTGGGCCAGCGCGCGGTGCGCACGGTGGCTCTTCAGGTATTCTGCCATCTACATCAACTTTCTTTGAGATTTCATCTGGAACGCCAAACCGGAGGATTGTCACGTGTTATAGAACGCGGCAACAGAGCGATCGAATTGCTACTGCGAATTAGCCTTTTTAACCTGATACCGACCGTAATAGAACTCACCCTGGTATTTGGAATTCTCTGGTACATGCTGGACGCGGTCATTGCGTGTATCACTCTCGCCACAGTGGTCGTTTATATCGCGTATACGATGACTGTGACCGAGTGGCGGATCCGCTTCAGGAGACAGATGAACGAGGCAGATACTGGAGCGAATACACGGGCCATCGATAG
>CAJWOI010000100.1 GCA_913044255.1 uncultured Alphaproteobacteria bacterium | reverse complement strand
TGTTGTTTATGGTGTGGCGGCGGCGCTGTTTGCTGCTTGAATATTTGCATCTTTTGCAAGATCACTATGGCTTCCTTTTGTTGGATCACCTGGCAGCCTTGGCGGAGGAACTGCGTCTTTCACAGGCCGAGGTATATGAGGTCGCCACGTTTTACGCCCATTTTGATGTGGTGGAAAATGTCGACGCCATCCATCCCGCGTGTACCGTGCGGGTTTGTGACAGCGTGACGTGTACAATGTTTGGCGGCGAAGATTTGCGAAAATCGTTGGCCTTGAAAAACTTTGCAAAGGTTAGAGTTGTCCGTGCCCCCTGTATGGGTCGTTGCGAAAGTGCGCCCGTGGTCCAAATAGGCCACCGACACGTGGATAACGCGACTGTTTTGTCCGTTGAGCAGGTCATAGCCGAGGGAGTGAGTGCTCCAAAAATTCCTGTGTACCTCGCTTTTAGTGATTACCAGCGAGAGGGCGGGTATGAACTGTTACGGGAATGTCTGAGTGGGGCCAGACTAGCCGAGGCAGTGATAACTGAGATGGAGGAGAGTTCACTGAAAGGACTCGGTGGCGCGGGCTTCTCAGCCGGGCGAAAGTGGAGGCTCGTTCACAATTCCGTGGAACCACTTATGGCAGTGAACGCTGATGAAGGCGAACCCGGCACATTTAAAGACCGGTTTATCCTAGAGACGAGTCCTCATCAGTTTCTGGAGGGCATGCTGGTTGCTGCCTGGGCGGTTGGGGCAACCACCATATTTGTTTACGTTCGTGACGAATATCCGGCTGCTCGGGAAATTCTGGAACTGGAGTTGGGGGTTCTTAGAGGTAGCGGGCTACTGGATGGGTTTAAGGTTAATATAAGGCGCGGGGCCGGGGCATATATTTGTGGTGAGGAGTCGGCGATGCTTGAGAGCTTGGAAGGAAAGCGCGGAGAACCGAGGCACAAACCCCCTTTCCCGGCAGAAGCAGGACTGTTCGGGCGCCCGACGCTTATTCACAATGTCGAAACGTTATACTGGGTACCCGAAATTTTGACCAAAGGCGCCCATTGGTTCGCTCGTCAGGGTCGCCGTGGCAGTCAGGGGTTGCGGCTATTTTCAGTGTCTGGACGGATAAACGTGCCTGGCGTAAAAGTGGCGCCAGCGGGTGTCACCGCCCTCGAGCTTGTTGAAGAGTATGCTGGGGGTATGCAAAACGGTCACCAGTTCAAGGCCTATCTTCCAGGTGGTGCTTCGGGTGGTATTTTGCCTGCCAATCTTGCTAGCATCCCACTCGATTTTGGTACACTTGATGAGTATGGATGTTTTGTTGGCTCGGGCGCGGTCGTGATTTTGAGTGACCAGGATCCAATTGCCGAAGTTGTCCTCAATCTCATGCGGTTTTTTGAGGATGAAAGTTGTGGCCAGTGCACGCCATGTCGGGTCGGTTGTGAGAAAGCAGTTAAGCTGCTGGAGCGGCCAGTTTGGGACGGAGAACTCCTTCGTGAATTGAGCGTGGGAATGACTGATGCGTCCATTTGTGGTCTTGGGCAGGCTGCGCCGAACCCGTTGTTGGGCGCGCTTCAGTTTTTTCGGGAAGAACTGCCGCTATGACCGATACAATCGCTTTTGCTTTAGATGGACGGGAGGTTTTAGCCCAGCCTGGAGAAACGATTTGGGCGGTAGCTCAAAGATCAGGGATCGAAATACCACATCTTTGTTATAGTCCTGCACCGGGATACCGCCCGGATGGCAACTGTCGAACTTGCATGGTGGAGATTGAAGGCGAGCGTGTCCTTGCATCTTCGTGCAATAGGTTGCCTGAAACGGGCATGGTGGTTCACTCGGTTAGCGAGCGTGCTCGGTTCTCTCGGGCAATGGTCATAGAGTTATTGGTTGCCGATCAGCCAACTCGTTCGGCATCTCATGATCCAGATTCAGAATTTTGGCAGTGGGCGGAGCGTATTGGCCAAGTCGAAAGCCGTTTTCCCAAGAGGCTGCCGCCTCCAAGCGATTCCAGTCACCCTGCGATGTTGGTTAATCTCGATTCTTGCATTCACTGCACGCGTTGCGTGCGGGCTTGTCGTGAGGTCCAGGTTAACGATGTGATTGGTATGGCTAGGCGAGGGGCTGCCAACTCGATCGTTTTTGATATGGGAGATGGGATGGGAGCGTCAAGCTGCGTAGCATGTGGGGAGTGCGTGCAGGCTTGTCCTACTGGCGCACTTCTGCCGGTCTCAACCAAAACGGAAAATGAGTCGCGTGAGGTAAATAGTTTGTGCCCTTATTGCGGGGTAGGCTGCCAGCTCACGTATCAAGTTGAAGGTGATCGGATTGTTTCAGTTGTGGGTCGTGACGGGCCAGCAAATAGAGGCAGGTTATGTGTTAAGGGGCGGTTTGGGTTTGATTATATTCATCACTCGCACCGTCTAGTTTCACCACTAGTTCGTAAAGATGGCGTCCCAAAACGCGCCGAAGATTTTGTCGACCCTGGCAATCCCTACACCCATTTCAGAGAGGCAACTTGGGGCGAGGCGCTTGATCTTGCGGCAGAAGGTTTGGTACGGATCCGAGAACAACATGGTAGCCAAGCATTAAGCGGATTTGGTTGTGCAAAGGGGTCCAATGAAGAGGCTTACTTGGTGCAGAAAATGGTGCGTACGGGATTCGGCACCAATAACGTAGATCATTGTACTCGACTTTGCCATGCGAGTTCGGTGGCAGCGTTGATGGAGACGATTGGTTCCGGCGCCGTGACCGCGCCTTTTAGTGAATCCGTTAATGCAGATGTGCTTATAGTCGTAGGAGCTAATCCCACAGAGAATCATCCGGTTGCAGCGACGTTTTTCAAGAACGCGGTTAAAGCTGGAGCAAAATTGGTGGTAATGGATCCACGTGGGCAAGCACTTAAGCGGCATGCGGATTACATGATTCAGAATAAGCCTGGCAGCGATGTTGCCGTACTCAACGCACTGATGCACGTGATTGTGCAGGAAAATTTGTATGACGAAGAATATGTGCAATCTCGCACTACTGGTTTTGAGGAATTACGCGCGCATCTTTTAGATTATTCCCCCGAGTTGATGTCGGAGAATTGCGGGATTCCAGCTGACATTTTGCGTGAGGTCGCTCGTTTGTACGGTAATGCGGAGCGCGCTATGATTTTTTGGGGCATGGGCGTTTCTCAGCATATTCATGGCACGGACAACGCGCGTTGTTTAATTTCGCTTGCCTTACTTACAGGACAAGTTGGACGGCCTGGTACTGGGTTACATCCACTAAGAGGCCAGAACAATGTCCAAGGCGCGTCGGACTCCGGCTTGATTCCAATGGTGTATCCAGATTATCAGCCTGTTTCCGATCCGTCGGCACATGCGTTTTTTGAGAAGTTTTGGGGGGTCACCCTAAATTCGGACCCTGGCTTAACAGTAGTTGAAATTGCTGATTCGGCCTATGAGGGGACGATGAAAGGCATGTATGTCATGGGTGAAAACCCAGCTATGTCGGATCCGGATGCGAGTCATGTGCGCGAAGCGCTTTGTAAATTAGAACATCTGGTGGTTCAGGATATCTTTCTTACTGAAACAGCGGTATACGCAGACGTGATCCTGCCTGCGAGTGCGTTTCCAGAAAAAGATGGAACCTTTACTAATACGGACCGTCGCGTGCAAATTGGGCGACAAGCCATAGACCCCCCGGGTGACGCGCGCCAGGACTGGTGGATTGTTCAGGAAATTGCCCGCCGTATCGGTCTAGACTGGAACTACGACGGACCGCGCTCGATATTTGAAGAAATGCGTGGTTGTATGCCGTCCATCGCCGGGATTACATGGGATCGTTTGTGTGAGCAGGGGGCAGTTACGTACCCGTGCCGGAATGTGGGAGATCCAGGCGACCCAATCATATTCGGTGATGGCTTTCCCACTCGTGATGGGCGAGGTAGATTCATACCAGCTAATATAATTCCTCCAGACGAAGTACCGGATGAAAATTTTCCCATGGTATTAACTACTGGACGCCAACTTGAACACTGGCACACCGGGGTAATGACTAGACGGGCTAGAGTTTTGGATGAACTAGAACCAGAGGCGGTTTGTGAGATCGCTCCGGCAGATGCTCGCCGGTTAGGGATTGTGCCTGGGGCATGGATCCGTGTTACGAGCCGGCGCGGTGTGATAGAACTGAAGGCTCGAATTACTGGTTCTACCCCGGAAGGATTGGTTTTTATTCCTTTTTGTTATTCCGAAGCAGCCGCCAATCTGTTGACCAACCCAAAACTTGACCCAGTTGGGAAGATACCCGAACTGAAATTTTGTTCGGTGCGGTTGGAGGAAATAGATTTTCCTAGGGTGTTGGCGCCTCAATGAACGTCTAAAGTTGGTTCGCGAGGCACTGCCCAAAAAACATCATAATTGATCCGGCATACCAACTGGTTAAGTGATATATGAGTTCGTAATAATGGTACGCACTTAATCATGGACTTGGCGCTCGCAAGCAAACTGTTCAGCAAGCATGTTGTTTGTGATTGTCGCGATCGACAGGGTATTGGGGATCAGGGGATATCCTTTTAGGTACACCAGTAGTGCCTCAATAAGCCAGTTGGTCGTGAGCTTTGCTTCGAACGGTGGGCAGTATAGGCGAGCTCTTCCCTCGCGGAGAAGATCCATATTGGAGGCTTCCAGGCCGTTCAGAACACCCCGCAGATAAACTGTGAGTATTGCACGTTCCTCAGTATCGCCGTGGGCCTCTATCTCCAAAAACGTTGCTTTGTCTAGGTGTTGAGCATTTGCGCATGTGAAGCTGAGCAGTACCCCGAGCAACGTTGCAATGCAGGATCGTGTCATGGGAAAATTTGCTGTCCTGTGTCTAAATGCCAAAATTCGTACAGCGACGATGATAGGGCCCGAAAAGCGTTAGTTTTGGATGGCGGTGAAACCAAACTGATTTCAGCGCAACAAAGCTCATTCGGCGAAAATTGTTTTAAATTTTACGCTTGCATCGTGGGCAATTTGAGGGAGAAGATTTGTTTCCCACGAGAGATACTTTCGCATTTCCTGTTTTGCTTCTTCTTCTTTGTAGTCGTAGGGCAACAAATATACATCATTGGGCTTAGTCGCCATGTGTTCCAAGCCGTTGACTAGCGGTAGCCCAGCCTTTAGCCAGGCTTGGGCGCCGCCTGAGAGCACTTTAACCCGAGCATGGACGTGCTTGGCTACATCAGGGGCAGCCAGGGTGGCAAGTAGGCCACATGGTGAGGTAAGTACATATTCGCGTGCATTTGGAATTCGAGCCAAACAACTTTGGATTTGCGAGCGAACCGTGAACCAGGCGCCAGCTATATGTCCGTGTTTGTAGGTGCGACTATCGGCCAAATCCAGCAACGCTATTTCCCGATGCGGAAGTTGTGCGGCAAGCGTGGCGGGATCAACTTCGGGTGTTGATACGGGAGGTGCGTTTTGCAGGGGTTCAAGGGGCTCGGGCCCAATTTCCAACGTGTGAGAACTGATTGGTGTTGTCAGCACATATACGTTCGGCCTGCCCATTTGAATTAACCAGGACGCGGTTGTCTTGGCTCGTACCCCGTCATCGTCAACGAGTATTATTTGTGCACCGAGAGTACCCACATATGTATCGATTGCTTGCACCAATTGTCCGCCAGGGGCACTGCGGGAGCCGGGAAGGTGGCCCACTTCATATTCTTCTGGGGATCGCACGTCGAAGAGATACATTGTGTGCGTTCCAGAGTTTTTTTTCCAGAGCCGCAGAGTTTCCCAGTCGACAGAATTGACGCCTGCGCGTCTTGCAAGCCTTTGGGCTTGATTTCTAGCCCACTCGATGTTGCTTTGACTCGGCGTGGGGCCTGGTCGATATTGTCCTTTGTCGAGTTCAAAACCAGCCAGGTGCCAGCCCATGGTGCCGTTTTTTAAGGCTAGAACGCTGTTCCGGAGTCCAATATTTATCAAGGATTGTGCGCCGATAATACTGCGGGTACGTCCAGCGCAGTTCACAATTACCAAAGTTTTTGGGTCTGGCGCGATTTCGCGGATGCGATATACAAGTTCTGCGCCCGGTACGTTTATAGCGTTTGGAATGCTCATCCGTCGAAACTCTGAGGCTGGCCGGCTGTCTAGGATAACGATTCCAGTTCCGGAATCGCGAAGATCCATTAAATCCTCGGGTGCAATATTTGGGGTACGGCAGGGTTCTTCAACATATTCTCCGAACGCTTTGCTCGGTACGTTGATGCCAGAGAAGAGCTCGTAGCCGCCGTTTTTCCAGCCCCGAACGCCGCCTTCCAGAGCGTTCACGTCACGATATCCGCAACGATTAAGTAGTTCTCCGGCGCGGTACACTAAATCCTCGTGTTTGTCGCCACCGTCACATAAAACGATCTGGGTTGAGAGACGAGGCACCAGTCGCGGCATCTCGATTTCCAACCGGCTAAGTGGTGCGTTACTTGCGAACAAAAGGTGGCCTTCGGCAAATACGCCTTGTTCGCGAACGTCGAGGATAGCCAACTCGTGGGGGAGACTGTCGACCTGCTCCTTCAAGACTTTAGGGTGAATCCTTTTGGTCACTTATAAATGTTCGGATTGGCCGAAAAGTGTTTATAGGTCCCATCGGTCATGTTGAAGGCCTTCCTTTGTGGCAGATGTTCGATGCTCCGGCCGTAAAGGTGGAAGTTGAGTGTGGGTTGGTTAATTAAACAATGAATCGAATGTATGTCTGCCGGCATGAGGGTGACGCCTGTTCCTGCGCCAACAATTTCCGAATGGGATTCGCAAATCTTGGCTTGCCCCTCATTTTCTCCATTATCTAAACGCCGGTAGAATTTATTAAGCTCCTCCCCCTCGATGCCTGCAATGACTGCCCACGTAGTGTGATCATGCGGTGGGGTCATATTTCCTTTAGTCTCAGAAAACGCGTAAAGAGCGTATTCGTGCTTGTCGTCCTCGGACAAAAGGTAGAGTGAACTCGTGTTATCACCGTTTTGAACTGGGAATATTTCGGTGTTGAACAGATCCTGGTGAGTGGATAGTTCTAAGAGGCGTGCCCTCACTTCGGCTAGGGTTGGAGGCGTTACGCCGTTTGAGGAGATCATCGCGCGAATTTCTTTTACGCAGCAATTAATCTCAGTTTTGCGTCGAGTTTTAAGCGGATTCCTAGTCTCTGCCATGGCGATTCAACCCTGTTTTCCATTAAGAGAATACAGTTAGTCTATATCAGCACGAGCGCCCCGAGCATTGGGGTCGTCAGTGGTTTCCGGTGTTTCTGTTTGAGTATCCAATTCTTTGAACCAAAGGCTGTGGTGTTGACGTGCCCAGTTTTCTTCTACACGTCCGGACCACATGGCGTCAATCGCGCCTTCCATACCGATGGTGCCGATGTATATATGAGCGATGATTACGGCAGTTAGTGGTAGGGCAGACATGGCATGAAGCAATTGTGTTTGCCGCATATCTTGAATGGTTGCCTCTAATGTGAATGGAAACATCAAATTAAGACCAGAATAGGAAAGCAGTGCGCCACCAATGATCACAACCGTAAAGACAATCTTCTGCCCAGCATTGAATTTCCGTGCTGGGGGATGAATCCCCCTTTTAAACATGCCGCCACCTTTGGCAAGCCATACAAGGTCAGTGCGAGTCGGCAAGTTATGGCGAATCCACAATAGAAACATGATTATCAGCCCAACAATGAATAGGAGGCCGATGTAGTTGTGCACATACTTTCCAGCAAGCGTCACCATTGCGAAGGAATCTGCGCCGATCCATGGTTTAAATATATAACGGCCGTACAGGAGATTAAGACCTGTTAGGGCCAAGAGAATGAAACTGACCGCTACTGTCCAGTGGGTGAGCCGTTCGAAACTGGCAAACCGCAACACAGTTTTGCCAGTTCTGCCACTCTCTATGCGAATTCTCCCCCTGGCGGCAAAAAATAAGGCAAGAAGTGCGATCGTGCCCAAGATCAGCCATGCACCGTAGTTTGATATTGGTCCAGTGCGGATTGAACGCCATGCTTCACCCCCTAACTGAATCAAGACGCTATCTTTTTCGCCTGAGGTCGAGGACTTCCTTTGGATAACTCGGCGTACCGGGTGCCACACTTCCGCGTTGTTATCTTGGCTTACACTCGGCAGATGAAGCTGATCATCATTATCTTGGGCGGGTGCTGTTGATGGAAATAAGTTCCACCCCAGACTAAGCGTCATCAGTAATAATGCGATTTGCGGCCATGAGCGTCCGACTGTATTCATTCTAGTAAAAATCGGTTTTTCTAATCCCAATTCGTGACTAACCCGGTCGCCTTTAATAAATTCATATGTGATTGACTAAACTTGGGAGCTACTTTTAAGCGGTTCTATAAATACATCCAGCGGTCGTAAACGCGGCGAAAGAAAGCTTCGGCAGTCTCAGGTTGGGACGAGCGAATAAAGGTGAATCCCAAGTATTGGCGGCCTATAACTTTCAGGCAACGGAGTAACCCGTTGACCGGACGGTTTAGCTTGTGGCCTGCTCCTGCAACGTGCCGCCGCTGGCCTCTGGAGCCGGCTCTTCGCTATGCAAGACCGGCAGGAACGCCGCGAACACCATGTAGGCGAGAATCTCAAAGGCAAAAATTCCCACTGTCACCATCATCTCCGACAGTGACGGGAAATAGCTGAACTGCTCGCCCGGATAATAGGCCACCAGGAAGGCATCAATCCGATACAATGAGCCGGCCAATAGCATGG
>CAJWOI010000099.1 GCA_913044255.1 uncultured Alphaproteobacteria bacterium | reverse complement strand
TTATTATTGCCATTGCTGCTTTTGCAGGTGGTTTCTGCGTATGTATTTTACAATCGCCACTGGGAAGATGTTGGCAGACGGCTTGCCCTAGGGTTGGGAGGCGAAATCTCAATCCTGGTTGAAGCAATTGAGACTTACCCCGATGGAGCCGACCGTGATTGGATCATGGGCCAGGCCCATCGAAGCCTTTCCATAATTACGTCTTGGCAAGAAGGTGGGAGACTTCCGGATTCGCCTCCACACCGTTCGTTTGGCGCGGTTGATTGGACCCTGGAGAGGGTATTACCTGAACGACTTGCCTATCCATTTCATTTTGATACCACCGGGGGTGAGCAAGTGACAATCCGGGCTCAGTTACCAGACGGCGTACTTGAAATTACCGTCCCTCGCAAACGACTGTTCAGCTCGACAATATATATTTTTATCGCGTGGATGGTGGGGACCTCCCTGATCTTGCTTTCCATCGCAATATATTTCTTACGGCGCCAGATTCGCCCAATCCGACGCCTTGCACATGCGGCCGAAAGTTTTGGCAAGGGCATGCAGGTGGTCAATTTCAAACCCGAGGGAGCGAGAGAGGTTAGACAGGCTGCGAATGCATTTTTACTCATGCGTGAGCGGATCCAGCGCCAGATTACCCAACGCACCGAAATGTTAGCCGGCGTCAGCCATGATTTACGCACTCCTCTGACTCGCATGAAACTCCAGTTGGCTATGTTGGCTGAAAGCGATTACGCGGCAGGTTTACGCGGTGATGTCTCGGAGATGGAGAAAATGGTTGACGGATACTTGGCCTTTGCTCGGGGAGAAGGTAGTGAAGTGCCAGTGCCAGTATCACTCCAAGTGATTTTGGAAGAAGTAGTGGAGGATGCAAGGAGAAATGAGGCGGATGTTGTGCTTGAGAGTGCCATAGATGTGCATGTAACGATCCGGCCGCATGCAATTAAGCGCGCCTTGACAAACTTAATCGATAATGCTTCCCGCTATAGCTACGAAGTTTATGTGGCGGCCATTAAAAAAGGCGAAGTCATTGAAATAACGGTTGATGATAACGGCCCTGGCATTCCAGAAGTGCACCGCGAATCAGTTTTTAAACCTTTCTTTCGAATCGACCCATCGCGTAATGCAGAGACCGGCGGTGTTGGTCTTGGTCTTACTATTGCTCGCGATGTTGTCCGCAATCATGGCGGCGATTTGTTGCTCGAAGAGTCCACCGCTGGTGGCTTGCGCGCTTTGATTCGACTCCCGATTTGAATACATGCAAGTTAGTTGGGCTGGAAGCGCCGTAAAAATTGCTCGATGGATTTTAATTTCCCGTCCAACTCTGCCATTGTTGGCGCCATATCGGTACTGTCGTCTTTCAGCCAACGGCGCAGAACAATCAAATAAATTATTGTTAGGCCATGAGTACGGGCAAAGCCACGCAGGCCAGCCGAAGATAATCCCGCGCATTCAATCATGAGACCCATGGAGCGGTTTAGGCCGTGGCAACGGAAATTTGATAGAGGATCGCGCAGAGCATCTCGAGAGATAGCCGCGATCCCTCCTTTCCAGGGCCCTAAGGCGTCTAGGCGACGCATGATTACATCAAACAGTCGGTCTCGCGCCGTTTGATCAAATGTATCCGTATCAGTACCGTCAATGACAGTCTTGTCAATTTGGTCACGGAAAGTGTTTAGTAACGCTTGTTTCGAAGAGAATCGGGTTAACGCGTTACTCAGTGGTATATCGGCAACACTAGCTATGTCGGCTATACTAAGGTGTGTCCATCCCTCGCGTGCAGCCAGAGTTAGGGCGGCGTCGATCATCAAGGACGTCGAATCGGATGTGTGGCGGGCGGGGCTAGTTTTTTTTGTCATTATCAAGCCACTTCATTTTACCATATTATCACCGGATAAGTGACCCTCAGGTAACACGTCAATCGTTCTGGTTCTGCGAGGAAACTAGTGTAGAAAAATGTGGGGACCTGGTTGGAAGGCTAAACGCGGGGGGAGCCAATGTTGCTCCGTTCCGTCGTCTGGCCTAAAAAACCGGATAGGTGTTACTATTGGGTTGATGTCAGATGTGGGCATGGGCACGGTGTGAATTCTAGATCCTCTGCGGTTGAATTTGTGGCACGGAAGATCGAAGGGAATAGACTTCGGCGGCCTTTCAAATGTTTGGTAACCAGTGCACGGCACGCTATTATCCTAATTAGAAACCACTCCAATTGGCGCTAGGCTGTACATGATACAGAAAGAGCTATGATTCCGAGAGTTGCCGTCCGCGCTCTTTGGCTGCAACCACGGCCCTTTCTATGAGTGACCCCAATCCCTCGTCCGCCATTAGTATTTCAAGTGCGGCCGATGTGGTACCGCCGGGGCTCGTGACATTTTTACGTAACATTGCCGGTGATTCTTCTGCCTGATCGGCAAGTGCGCCGGCACCTGCTACAGTGCTGAGAGCTAGGCGGTTTGCCAGATCAGTGCTCAACCCCGCGCTAATGCCTGCTTGGGCTAGTGTTTCGATCAACAAAAAAACGTAAGCGGGTCCACTTCCTGATACCGCTGTTACTACGTTCATCAACTGTTCATCATCAATCCATTCAACTTTCCCCACCGCGCCGATCAGGGTTTCGCAACGGTCCTTTTGCTCTTTAGTGACATTCTTATTTGCGCAAAGCACCGTGATTCCATGGCCAATAGACGCTGGAGTATTGGGCATAGCGCGAACGACTGCCATATCCTGTCCAAGATGCTGTTCGAAATAGCTGATTGGCGTACCGGCTGCTATGGACAGGATAAGCCTACCTGGCCGGACAAGCGGTTTGTATAATGGGACCACCTCATCCATGGCTTGGGGTTTTACGGCGAATAGAATGGTAGCGTCGCCTAATCCGGTGTTGATCGCTTCGGGTGTTTCAAATGTATAGAGCGAATAGGCATCCCGAAAATATTTCGCGCGGCTCACACGCGGCTCCACAAGCACAACATCGCTGGGATTAATAGTTTTCTTTAGTAGCCAGCTCTCAATTAATGCGCCGCCCATTTTTCCTGCGCCAACCATTAAGATACGACCCGGTTGCTTGTCTGCGCTCATTTCGTAAAACTCCTTGTCATTTCTCAGCATCAGATGTTTTTGGGTTCTTTGACGCGATCTTACGAGCCCTAGTTTTTCTGATGGATGCACCAGAGCGTGCAGTGCCCTGAATAGATACAGACCGACTTTCTAGCACTTCAATTCTCGCTTCTAAACCCGCATTTTCCTCGCGAGCTTTAATAGCCATGGCCCGAACTGCTTCAAATTCATCACGTCGTACTAGGTCCATGTTCGCTAACATGCGCTCAACCTGCGTGTGCAGTCGAGATTCTGCCTCATCCTTGAGCGCGGATAAGGAAGAGAATGCACCGCCAGCGAGACGAGCCAAGTCATCGAACAAACGATTTTCAGTCTGCATGGTATTTTTCCCCCCAAGTGTGGGTCATAATGTTCTTGGTAACGCATGATGATCAAAGCTGCAATTACTTGCCCATGGTGTGGGCGGGCTCTATAACCCGCGCCAATGATAATTGTAACCGGCGGCGCCGGATTTATAGGCTCTAATCTAGTCGCAGCGCTTAATGCGCGCGGCCGCAGAGATATAGTGATATGCGATTACCTGGGTGCGGATGATAAGTGGCGCAACTTAGCACAGCGACGAATTGCGGAAATTTTGGATCCCGCGGACCTATTTTCCTATATGAGATCTTGTGCCGATGGGGCTCCGTATCGTCATATTGAGGCAGTGTTTCATTTAGGGGCGAATTCTTCTACCACCGAGTCAGACGTTGATTTGATCTTGTCTCAGAACTTTCGTTTCAGTCTTGATCTTTGGCACCTATGTACGGAGCAGAAAGTGCGTTTCATTTATGCCTCCTCTGCTGCAACATACGGGCATGGTGAGGTTGGCTTTGTCGATGGCCTTGATGCCGAGCAACTTTGCCGTCTCAAACCATTGAATCCTTACGGCTGGAGCAAGCATCTTTTTGATCAGCGTGTCGCTGATTTAGCCATGGATCCAGGTACCAGGCCGCCGCAGTATGCGGGTTTGAAATTTTTTAATGTCTATGGCCCCAACGAGCACCATAAAGGCTTAATGAAAAGCGTTGTCGCGCAGAAATATTCACTCGCTGAACGCGGTAAGCCAGTGACATTATTCAAATCATATCGGCCTGCTTACGACAACGGCGGTCAGAGACGTGACTTTATTTACGTCCGCGATTGTGCAGATGTGATGCTGTGGTTACTGGACAATCCAAAGGTAAACGGTTTGTTTAATTTAGGGACCGGTAAAGCGCGTAGTTTCGCTGATCTAGCGCAAGCATTATTCGCCGCTCTCGGTACGGACCCAAAAATTGAATATATTGATATGCCTGAAACAATTCGAGGCAAATACCAATATTTTACGGAGGCTGATATATCGCAATTGCGCTCAGCTGGTTATACGGCCCCGTTCACCAGTTTGGAGGCCGGTATCGCGGACTACGTCAATAATTATCTCACTGCCAGCGATCCTTATCTTTAGTCCATGGATCGGTATTGTCAGGCGCAATGGCTTAAAATTCCTAATGGGCCGGAAGGTGGCTCCTCTTTAACATTAATAGCCGGGCTCGTTATTATTTCTTGTTCGATGGAGGTATTGCGCTAGTGGGACTCGTATTTCCTGCGACCGACTACTCAGTCGCGATTGAGATTGGCCCGTTGGTTATAAAATGGTACGGAATTGCTTATGTTGTAGGGTTGATCGCGGGCTGGCAGTATGTGCGGCGCCTCGCTGGAACACGACGTATCGTGTTGAATGTCGAGGTTGTGGACGATGTGCTGTTATGGATTGTACTAGGCGTAATCCTTGGGGGCCGACTAGGCTACGTGCTGTTTTATCAGTTTGATTACTTTACTCAGGACCCGATTAGAATTTTCTATGTATGGAATGGCGGCATGTCATTTCATGGTGGCCTGATTGGCGTAGCTTTAGCGATTGCTTTATTCGCACGCCGACGTGAGATCCGGATTCTTTCGGTAACGGATGCAGTGGCCCCAGCGTTTCCATTTGGGCTCATGTTAGGTCGGCTAGCAAACTTTATTAATGGAGAGCTTTATGGTCGACCCACCGACGTACCTTGGGCAATCGTTTTCCCAGGAGGCGGTGACGTTCCACGACATCCGAGTCAGCTTTATGAAGCGGCACTCGAAGGCGTTTTTCTTTTTGCACTAATGTTATGGTTGGCGCATGTGGGAAATGCTCATCGTCGTGTAGGTTTATTGAGTGGGACTTTCTTGGTGGGGTATGCGTTTGCGCGGGTGGTTTGTGAATCATTCCGGCAGCCTGATGCACATATTGGGTTTCTTTGGTCTGGAATTACCATGGGACAAATGTTGTCTGTACCGCTGGCCGCAGTTGGGTTTTGGCTCATCGTCCATGCCAAAAGATCAGAATGATTGAGTGCCACCGACCCCTGTCGCTTGCTTGCTATTTACGCCGTCTAATCGAGGCCAATGGGCCTCTCACGGTGGCTCGCTATATGAATGAGGCGTTAAACAATCCGAGGTTTGGTTATTATACAACTCGCGATCCGCTTGGCTCTACCGGTGACTTCACTACAGCGCCCGAAATCAGCCAGCTATTTGGCGAGTTACTCGGGGCGTGGTGTATCGATTGTTGGAAACGGCTTGGCGCGCCGGTCCCTGTATTCTTGGTGGAGCTCGGCCCAGGGCGTGGCACGCTACTTGCAGACGTGTGGAGAACAGCAGCGATCTCGCCTGATTTTCGGGCTGCGGTTCGATTCTGTTTGGTTGAGGCTAGCCCTATTTTGCGGGCCAAACAGCAACAGCTATTGTCCGGTCTTTGCCCTCCACCTGTTCTCAGCTGGTTTTCCCGTCTCGCTGATATTCCGGATGGCGCCATACTGTTAATAGCCAACGAATTTTTTGACGCTCTTCCGGTGCATCAATTTGTTGCTAGCTCCGACGGTTGGCGTGAGAGGCTCGTTGATTGTGAACCGGGCCAAACAGATACTTTCCGCTATGTTTTGTCAGCTGGGCAAACCCCGGCATTAGCGTTGATGGAGGACATGAATAAGAGTGCCAACTTGAATGAAGTGTGTCCTGCTGGTCTTTCGCTCGCATACGATATTGGGAAAAGGGTTATGAGTTTCGGTGGTGCTGCGTTGATTATCGATTTCATAACTCGTTCTTCAAGCTTTACTTTGCAGGCAGTTTGTGGTCATAGCCGCCACGATCCTCTAGTTAACCCAGGAACTGCTGATCTCGCGTGCGCTGTGAATTTTTCTGTCTTATCGAAGGTTGCGCGGACCGCAGGGGCGATTTCGCATGGTCCCCAAGGACAAGGCGCATTTCTCGAATCATTGGGTATTGTGTTACGGGCAAACACATTGTTGCAGAGTGCAAACACTGAGCAGGCTCGTATGATTGATGCTGGACGCCGACGTTTGACTGATCCGGATTCAATGGGTGAGTTATTCCAGGTCATGGCGATAACTTCTGGGGATCTTGTCGCTGTCCCTGGATTTGATTCCCCGTGATCATACGCAGTTCCTTGCTAAACGATCTGGAAGGCGTATCCCACGCTTTTTTTAGTCGTTTAGGTGGGGTCTCTTCTGGATCATATCATTCACTAAACTGCGGTTATGGGAGCCGGGACGAACGGGAAGCTGTAACTGAAAATAGATGCCGTGCTATGGCGATGCTGGGCCTTCCAGCGAAAGCGTTGGTGACCTGTTACCAGGTGCATGGGGTGCAAGTCTTCACTATTTCTGATGAAAATTCTCTTACTGGAGAGGTCCATGCGGACGCTCTGGTTACGAACCAGCGGGGCATCGCGCTTGGCGTTTTGACAGCGGATTGCGCGCCCATAATTCTCGTCGATATTGGCTCAGGCGTGATAGGTGCCATCCACGCCGGGTGGCGCGGCGCCTTTGCAGGTGTGCTGGAAGCCGGAACTAAGGCGATGGTTACGCTTGGTGCGCGTGCCGAGCTCATCCAAGCCAGCATCGGTCCGTGCATAGTCCCCAGTTCCTACGAGGTGGGGCCTGAATTTTTGGATCGATTTATCGAGCGCGATTGTGACGCTGAGAGATTTTTTCGGCCAGCACAACGATCCGGGTACTATTTTTTTGATTTGGCTACGTATGTCGAAACTCGTTTAACGGCATGCGGGATCAGTGCAATTGATCGGTGCGATGTAGATACCTACATTGATTCTGCGCATTTCTTCAGTTTCCGACGTAGTCAGCACCACGGCGAACCTGACTATGGGCGCGGTTTGTCGGCTGTAGTGCTTAGGTAGTGTTGTGCCCCATATTGTTATTTTCGCGCTTTTGTGCGCACTCGGCCTCATCGTAAGTTGCGTGCTGTTGGCATGAGCGTATCAATTAGAGTATTAGCCCTCACTGTTTTTGCCACGATTTTGTTGGTCGCGTGTCAACCTCTGCCTAGACCTTTTCAACCACTGATAAAAACATCTGCTAGCGTGCCTCCTGCGCTCGATGGAAAGCTTGGTTTATTCCTTGCGGGTATAGACAACGCGTCGCCTACGTTTGAGGCAGGTTTTATGGAGGCATTGGGTAATGAATTGACCGCCCGCGGTGTTGTGGCAAGTTCAGCTGTTGCCAATCAAGGAAGTTACCTTTTGGTCGGGTTACTCTCTACACCCCAACCCAAATCAATTCGCATATCCTGGCGAATTATTGCCGCGGACGGAACTGTGGTCGGATTGTTTGAGCAAGTTGGTGTAACAGATGAGGCAGCATCCGAAAAGCTTGTGCGAGATGCCGCACGACGCATTTCATCGCTGATGAAGGCTGGAGATCTAACCAAACCGGCTCACGTTCTAGAGACTTCGCCCGCAATAGTACTTTTCCCGGTGGATGGGGCTCCAGGAGATGGTCGGGTTTCATTGACATCGGCCATGCAAGTGGCCCTCGTGCGACGGTCCATTCGGGTGAGCGATAACTGGGAGGATGATAGCTTACTGTTGCTCGGTAGTGTCAGGATAAGCGATCGTGTTGAGGGGCAATTAGTACGTATCCATTGGTCCGTTATAAATGAGAAGGGTCACGAGATTGGCTCTGTAACTCAGAGTAACGTTGTCCCGTCTGGCACGTTGGACGGATCGTGGGGGGAAATTGCAGATGTCGTTGCAGATGGCGGCGCAGATGGCGTGATGGCTTTGCTGCGTGAAGCTCATAATTTAATCGTTCCGACAACACGTGATTGAACTGGCCTCCTCGGACCAAGGAGCTTTATTGTTTGAATTTGCCAACAATCGTGCTGAGGTAGTCCAAAGTTTTTTGGCGTCCTGCTTTAAAGTTGCCGGATGTCCACCACCCTTCAACTTCGTTGAGTGCCTTGCCTACCAATGGTCCTGCTGGGATACCAAGCGCAATTATGTCTTTGCCAGCTATTGGAAACGTTGGCCGATGCCAGTGATTCGCGTGATCCAACAAGCTTTGCCAATTCGGATCTCGTTCTCCGGATTCATGCGCCCACGAGAGCAAGACAGCATCTTGGAAATGTCCGCACCCAAGACGATATAATACAGTTTGTGCTTCTGCGTGGCTCATAGTACGGGTAATTTTGAACGGAGACACAAATATCGCCTCAAGTCGACGACGTGACTTATTAGAAATTTTTAGTCGACTAGCGACTGTGTCCCGCTGTTTAGGGTTAGATGTTAGGCTCGCCAATCGGCGCAGCGGATCCACGAGTCCAGTTTGGTTCTCAATGGATACAAGATTGTCCGTCC
>CAJWOI010000098.1 GCA_913044255.1 uncultured Alphaproteobacteria bacterium | reverse complement strand
CGGATGGGTGCCTCGATCCCAGATTCAAGCCATTGGCTTTGCAATACCTGTTGAACTAATTCACGCGACTTATTTCCTGCCGTGGTCATTAATGTGAATGACAAGCGATGGCCGTCTGTATTGTGGCGTACACCATCCCGAATAATCGACCAGCCGGCGCTGTTTAATAAGTCTGACGCTTTATCCGCGTCGTAGCTGTATACGGGAACACTTTTGCTGTATATGCGATCCAGTGGGCTGATACTTGAGTGTGCTACTGGCTGATGGCCGCCGAATAATTGTTCAACTAGCTGTTCGCGATCAAGTGCATACAGCAATGCCTGGCGAACTCGCCGGTCGGCAAAAAGAGGGTTATCAAGGTTGAAATCAAGATGCTCATAAATCAAGCCAGCTTTGTAAAAAGTGTTGTAGCTACCACCTTTCCTACGTTCGAAGGACAAGGCTTGTTCAATTGTAAAGCCCAGTTCTCCTGCAACGTAGTCAATTGCACCAGAAAGTAGGTTTGCTTCCAAGGCTGCGGTATTTTCAATCACTCGGACCACGATCCGTTGAAAATATGGTGGAGAACCGTACCAGTGTGGATTGGGTTCGAGCACTATTTGTGCGCCTGATTCCACGTCCGTAACGCGGTATGGACCAAAATATAAGCCTGGATGTGTCGAGTTGGTGTCGTATGTCGTACGGTACCGATATTCCGATGGTTGTTCGAATGGTCCGCGTTCCAGGTGCGATGGTAGGACGTAGAACTGGTTCAGTGAGTTGTAGTCGTAAGACAAACGGTCGCTGTGCAATGTAAAAGTTTTACCATCGACAATATCGATCGCCAAAATTCTTTTGTATCCTTCGAGACCGGCAAATCCTGCTTGTTGGTGGCGTCCAGCCTCCCAGGTAAATACGACGTCCTCTGTGGTCACAGGCATCCCATCTCCCCATGTAGCTCCTGGGTGGATGGTGTAGGTCGCGGCGACACCGGTATTGCCATTGGGGAGGATCTCAGACTTGGCGAGCCCATTTTCGATAGTCGGCAACTCAGTGCAAAGAAGGCACACTAAATTCCAATCTTGGTCGTAAGTAGTAACAGTCCTTAGAGCCATGTTGAGCACGAAGGACTTTGCCAACATCGAGTTGATGTTGGGATTAAAAGTGGCGGGAAACTGGGTCATCCCAATGACCAGTTGATCCCGTGCCCATACTTTGGCTGCCGGAGCAAGCCCCAAGATGAGAATCGTTGATAAGAAGAGAACCGTAAGACGACCTTTCCGCATCCTATTCAAGTGCCGCAAATATTTTTGCTGCTTCAATTATTTCCCTCGATTGCACGGTTCAGAAAGTCGAGTCTATCCTGACCCCAAAACAATACGTCCTCATATATCCACGTGGGGGTGCCAAATACGTTTTTAGCAATCGCCTCCTGAGTGTTTTTTTCTAACTCCGCTAGCACTCGTTCTTTTTCGATTTGATCGTATAGGGATGTACCGTCTAAACCTTGTTCGTTGGAAATAGATATAACGGTGCCAGGGTCTGCGATGTCACGTTCTTCAGCCCAGACGGCCTTCATGTAGGCGTTTGCCAGATCCATTACACTAGTACCGTTTTGAAGAGCAGCAATTACCATCCTCGCCGCAGGACTTGGGTCAACTGGAAAGAATTTCGGCTGAAGATTGAGTTTCATATTGAGGAACGTATGCCATCGAGCCAAGTCCGTAAGGCGATTGGCTTGAATTTGTGGTGGCCGATCCTTGACAGGTTTTGTTCCAGTAAGGGCGAAAACGCGAGAGACATCGAATGGTTTCCAGCGCACGGTAAGGTCGTTGCGCTGAACCAGTTCTCGGAATCGCGGCCCCGCTAGATAGGTCCATGGCGACGGTAAAGCGAAGTAAAAATCAATTGTTTTAACCATTCGTAGTCCTGTTTTTTGTGTGAGATATGATGGAATAGTGGGGTTTGTACAAAACCGGCCGCGCTTTCCGGGTCACTTAAATGGGTTCACCTAACTGGAGAGATAGTGCGCGAATCCGTTGCGTGGCGTTGGGTATGGCCGGGTATATTTTCAAAGCTTTCTCAAAAGCCTTTAGCGCATCCAAGGGGCGTTCCTGTGCCTCATGAATCATCGAAAGTCCCGATAGGGCACCAAAATGACGCGGTTCTAGCACTAGAGTACGCTTAATATCTTCCACGGACTTATTAAAATCACCCATCAACCAATAAAGAGTTGCGCGCTTGTTCCAGCCTTCTGCAAAGCTAGGCGCACCAATGACGATGGAGTTAAACGCACCCAGCGCATGTTCGTAATTGCCGTTTCCCATGGACTTCACTCCGTCGGCCATGAGACGGTCCACGGCATCATCCCCGGACTCCAGCCAGATTTTCCAGATTAACCTCTCTATGGTCTTGGCTTGTCGTTCCGAGCTAGTTATTTGGAGCTGAGAGAACAAAGCGTCAAGCCGCCCATCGTCCTGGTTGGCCCAGACTTTTTGCTTACAACCCAGTGCCACTGTGATTAGTAGTAGCACTAGAACTGTGCGGATCATTGTCATCCATCGATTATGACTCGTCGTAGCGAAAGGACCAAGTGTCCTATAGCCGTGAGGGATCAAGCTGTACTCCCCAATGGTTTGGGCTTGGGCCCTCCTGTGGCCCAGTCCACTAATTGAACCGTGTGTACGACAGGGGTATTGGTGCCAGCGGAAAGTTGCGTAATGCATCCGATGTTTCCGGCAGCAATGATGTCTGGTGCAACGGCCGCGATATTTGCGAGTTTGCGATCGCGCAGGCTGCCCGCGATCGTGGGCTGGAGCAAATTATAAGTTCCGGCTGAGCCACAACAGAGGTGTCCTTCGGGTATTTTCAGGACCTTAAAGCCACATCCCTCTAACAGACTTTTGGGCGCTTCATGGACCTGTTGGCCGTGTTGAAGCGAGCATGCTGAGTGGTAGGCCACCGATAAGTTTGAAGGTGCTGGGCTTGAAATATCTAGCCGAGCGAGAAATTCGCTAATGTCCAAAACTCGATCGGATACCTTCGCGGCGTGCGTGGACCAAATTTTATCATCGCGAAAAATATGCCCATAATCCTTAAGCATTGTGCCGCAACCGGATGTGTTGGAAACGATTGCGTCTAGCCCGCCTCCTTGCAACTCTTTGGTCCAGGCTTCGATATTGGCTCGGGCTTTTGTTGACGCAGAAGCGGTTTTCCCCATGTGATGGGGAATTGCTCCGCAGCAGCCGGTCCCTGGCGAGATCACGACCTCACAGCCATGGCGCGTAAGTAATCTTATGGTAGATTCGTTTATCTCTGGGTCGAGCACTCGCTGAGCACACCCAGCAAGTAAGGCAACCCTGTATTTTCGCGCTCCTTTGGCTGGCTTAATTCCTGGTTCATCTATACGCGAACGTTTCGGTAATTTGCTCGGAGCGAGGGAAAGTAAGGTCGACAGTTTTTTCGGCATTAAAAACAAAAAATATCGAGCCAGTTGGGCTCCGATCAGCGCTATGCGAAGTAACCTTGGGTTGGGGAGCAACCAAGCGAGAAATGTGCGCAAAATCTGTTCTGTGGTCGGTCGTCTGAAAGTGTGCTCGATGCGTTCTCGCGCTCTGTCTACGAGATGCATGTAGTTTACCCCTGATGGGCAGGTAGTCATGCAACCTAGGCAGGAAAGACAACGATCTATGTGTTTGACTACTTTTGCCGAAGGTGGTTGATTATTTGCCAGCATGTCCTTTATTAAATAAATACGGCCACGCGGACTATCTAACTCATCTCCGAGCAGCACATACGTTGGACAGGTGGCGGTGCAAAAGCCACAGTGGACACATTTGCGCAAAATATTTTCAGCGTGCTGTATGTCGGGATCAGAAAGTTGGTCTAGGGTAAAGTTAGTTTGCATCTAACAATTCCTTCATATTCTCACATTCCGGCGTAAAGTCTGCCAGGATTGAGAATGCCCTTTGGATCAAAACTTTGCTTGACCCTCACGCTCAATCTATAAAGCTCGGCGGGCAACGGTTCGAATACCGAAACAGCGGCTCTTACATTTGTGTCGGCCCGGATTAAAGTTCCTTGGGCTCCAGCCGCAGCTATCGCAGCCCGGATTAAATTATTTGTGGTGCCATCATTCTGTGGAGTTGCGAGCCAAATTAGCCCACCAGCCCAATCATAGTACCACTCTGCTTCGCACTTCGATCCTATATCGGCGGTCACGACAGCAGCTTCTGTTGGGGCGACCGCTATACGCCACACTATAAGTTCCGGTTGTTTGACAAACGGAGTAACATTAGCCACCTCGTTCCAAAATATTGTTGATCTATGCCCATGTAATTCTTCGATATCCCCTAACTCAGAAAGCGTTTCGCGGAGTTTTTCGCATCTAAAAATTGCAGAAGGAGTTGGACCTTCAACACGCACCGCCGTTACTGCGCAAGCGGCGCTAGAAACCAAATTCACTGATGAGCGGGCGGCAATAGTTGTGGGTAGGTGAGATAAAGCGCTCGGCTCGTGTGTACTTGCCATGACGTTGGACAAAACTGAGATTGCGCTTTGTTCTTCAAGTCCAAACAATAACACGGTGCGAGTTTTTTCCGCCCGGGGTAAAACCTTAACTGTGACTTCAGTCAAGAGAGCCAAGGTCCCATATGAGCCTGCAATTAATTTGCATAGATCATAGCCCGTCACATTCTTGACGACTTTACCGCCAGCTTTAAAAGCTTCGGCACGGCCATTGATGGCGTGCATTCCCAAAAAATGATCGCGTGCGGCTCCAACTCGAACTCGTCTGGGTCCTGATAGATTGCATGCGATTGTTCCACCTAGCGTCGCTTTTCCGGAGACGGTACCAAGGAGTGGACCAAGATCGGGAGGCTCAAACGCAAGTTCTTGTTCTCGGTCTTTTAGACAGGCACTGATCTCTGTAAGTGAAGTTCCGGGTCGTGCGGTAAGAACTAATTCAGATGGCTCATAGTCGACCACACCGGTCAGGCCACTCAAACTCATTGTTGTATCTAAATTAGCTGGTCGACCGATCGTAGTCTTTGATCCGGCTCCCACTACGGACATGGGTTTATTTTCAGATATCGCCCATGCTACCGCTTCGCGAACCTGTGCATCGTCGGTGGGATGAAGCCAGGACTCCATTCGACGTTGATCAAAACCGTGGCAAGTCGGGGAATGGCACTTGGCCATGGTGTATGTGCATACGTCCTAACTCAGCGCATCTGTGCAGAGTAGGAAACACTTTGCCTGGATTTAAAAGGCCTGCTGCATCAAATGCACACTTAACACGTTGTTGCTGATTTAAATCTTGTTCATTGAACATGGTGCCCATCAGGTCACGTTTTTCGACCCCGACACCGTGTTCCCCGGTAAGTACACCACCTACTTCGACACAGAATTTTAAAATCTCTGCGCCAAATTTTTCTGTTCTTTCCAATTCATCTGGTTTGTTTGCATCATAAAGAATAAGGGGATGCAGATTTCCATCACCCGCATGAAACACATTGGCAACCCTAAGATCATATTTCACAGAGAGCGTAGACAAGTATTCTAACACCTCAGGAAGACGAGCGCGAGGGATAGTGCCGTCGATACAGTAGTAGTCGGGAGAAATTCTTCCCACGGCCGGGAAGGCTGCCTTACGTCCGGCCCAAAATTTGAGCCGTTCGGCCTCGTTTTTGCTTGCCCGAATGTTGACGGCCCCACACGAATTGGCAATCTCTTCAACCTTTTGCAATAAATGATCAACCTCGATTTTTGGGCCGTCCATTTCAACGATCAACAAAGCCTCGACGTCCAGTGGGTATCCGGCACTGCAGAAATCCTCAGCAGCATGTATCGCGGCTTTGTCCATCATTTCCATACCAGCGGGAATTACGCCCGCGGTGATAATGTCCACTACACATTGGCCGCTAGCCTTTACGGTCGGAAAGCCTACAAGCAATGCGCGAGCCGATGCGGGTTTTGGCAGAATCCTCACTGTCACTTCAGTTATAAGTCCTAAGAGACCCTCTGAGCCAGTAATTAGACCTAGGAGATCATAGCCCGAAGTTTCCATGTGCTTGCCGCCAATACGTATAATTTCACCGTCAATTAACACCATCTCCAAGCCAAGGATGTTATTGGTAGTAACGCCGTATTTCAGACAGTGCACGCCGCCCGAATTTTCTGCCACATTGCCGCCAATGGTGCAGGCGATTTGGCTGGATGGATCAGGAGCATAATAAAATCCCTTTCCCTCTACAGCTTGACTGATAGCCAAGTTGGTAACTCCCGGTTGCACAGTTGCTGTGCGGTTTGCGTAATCGATATCAAGGATGCGGTTAAACTTTGCAAGGCCGACGGTTATGCCATCGGCTAATGGCAGTGCACCTCCGGATAATCCAGTCCCGGCACCACGCGGCACTACTTTGACCCCTTCCGCGGCGCAGATTTTAAGAATGTCAACAACTTGGGTGGTTGTGTTGGGAAGTACGACGAGCATGGGTAACTGGCGATAGGCGGTTAGTCCGTCAGTTTCGTAAACCTTAAGAGCATCACTATCATCGATAACGCTGTCTTCAGGGAGAAGACTGCGAAAGCGTTGCACTAAATTGGATCGCTTCGCCATCACCATTTCGTCTGGCTCGGGCATCTTCATAGCTGCCAATTCCTCAGAGTACGCATTCTAAAACAACCAAGTCTCCGGCACGCTAATACAAATGTTCGTGTTCGGCCACGGTTTTTGCCAAAGTTGGCTGTATGGATTGTGGAGGCGCTCGATGTAGCCGTCAACGTGCGGCTATGAAAGTTAATGCGAAAAGGTCACCCTTGGCGTGCTTTGAACCGCGGATTGGTTTTGTTGATGACTCGCACCTTCCCCTTCCTGCGAACTATCTTGCAGTCTCGGTGACGTTTCTTTGCAGAGCGCAGTGACGTTAGCACTTTCATTGGTAGTCTCTCTAATATCTCCGGCGCGCGTCGTTTTGCCGCTTTGGCGCCGGCGCGGACAATAGCAGGAGCGCCTACCTTGTCAACATTGATGCTCTATTCAATCCGCCCTTTTCTCTAAACTAGACAAAGGGCGTAATGGTTCTAAATCAATCGGCTGTGGAGATAAGTCAGCATTTTAGAGGATAAGAGATTTGGATCTTCTTCATACGTTGGTAGTTTTCTTTCCTATCGAACAGATTCAAAAATTGCGCCAAATCTAATGGTTTGGTACCGTCAGGATCCCACAGTTGTAGCCGAGGTCGCACAGGTGTAGATGGCTGGAAGTTGAATCTGTAAATTACCATTCTCTTAGACTGGACATTAAGATTTAAAATTGTGAGTAATTTCGACGTCTATATTCAAGATCAAAAGAATGCAACGCGTCACGTATTATTACTATTACTCTCTCTTTTTTTGATAGCGTTTGGCGCGTGGGCGTATTTTAGTCCACTCGATATTACGACTGAGGCCTACGGTGTCGTCGTTCCATCGACAAGTATACAGAAAATTCAACACCTTGAAGGCGGCATCATTGAAAGTGTTGATGTAGTTGAAGGCGATGTGGTGGTTGAGGGGCAGGCCCTGATCGTCTTGGAAGGCACAGCGTCTATCTCTGATCTAGAGCAACTCCGCGTTCGCACGGCTTCTTTGAGAGCAGATTTGGTACGACTCAGGGGTGAGTTGAGCGAAGTGGACCGATTAAAATTCGACGATGAATTGGCAAAAAATCATAAAGATATCGTCAATTCGGCAAAAGAGACGTTCATGGCGAATACACGTCATATTAATAACTTAGTCTCTGCTCAAAAACAGAGCGTCACGCAAAGGAAAGAAGAGGTTAAGCAGATTCAGGCAAGAATAACAAAGAATCAAAATAGCCTCGTCCTTCTCAGAGAACAAATTTCTATAAGTAATGATTTATTGAAGAATAATCTTACGAACAAAATGCTACATCTAAATTTTTTGAAGGAAGAGTCTGAATTAGACGGACAGTTGAGTGAAGACCATGCGGCTTTAAAAAAGATTGAAGCGGCGACTATGGAAGCAGAAATTCGAATATCAACCATTAGGGACAATTATGTGTCCGAAACAAGACGGGAATTTGGAGAGAAAATTTCTTTTTTGGAGGAACTGCGCCAAAGGGAAGAGAAACTGAAAGATAATCTAAAACGCACAGTGCTAAGAGCGCCCGTAAATGGCATTGTGAAGACGATACACCATTCAACGGTTGCTGGGGTCGTAAGACCTGGCGATGTGGTCGTAGAGCTTGTGCCTGAAGGTGACCGGCTTGTGGTGGAGGCTCAGTTCCCAATTCATCAGATTGTTTACATAAAAATCGGCCAATTGGCTAAAATTCGGCTCCTGAATCCAGATGCTTTTAGTTTTGGCCAAATTCAAGGAGAAGTTAGAAATATCAGTCCGGATAGTATAACGAAGGAAGATGGGGTCCCATTTTACAAAGTAATAGTTGAGCTAAATACGGATTTTTTTATATATAAAGATGAGAACTACTACTTGATGCCTGGAATTCAGGTGAGCTGCGGAATTCTGACCGGAAAGAGAAAAGTATTTGAATATATTCTGGATCCGTTTCTTTCATCCCTGGACTACGCCTTTCAAGAAAGGTAATGCTGACATTGCTGTCCAGCTGGAAAAGTGCCCGGTTGGTGCAAATCTCGTTTATCCAAACAGCTCTGAGTGTTAACATGTGTTAACATATACGGCAGTTCCTTGGTTTACTGTCGCGGCAAATCGGTATATGTAAAAACCCTCAATTTCGTGGCTCTGGACGGTGTCTTCCATGGCTTTAGCTGAGAGATCCTTTGGACCACCATTGGGTGGTCCTGCGGTTTATC
>CAJWOI010000097.1 GCA_913044255.1 uncultured Alphaproteobacteria bacterium | reverse complement strand
ACTCCCGCGCTCAGTATAACAGCTTTCACGCCGCGAGCCATTCCATCGCATCCAATTCCAAAAATTTGCGTTGGCCGCAAGCGCGTGTACATTGGCGCACGTCATGACGCACTCAAACTACTATGCTGACGTACCATTGGAACGCGACGATTTCCTGCGTCGAGATGAAAGTGAGTTGGCACGCTTACGGTCGGATCCGTTGAGCCGCGTACTTGTGCTGTGGCGCGATAAACATCAGGTGGCCGGTGATGATCAACCGACCCCGATTTGGCACTCGGGCAAGGCTGCACAAGAACTCTTATCGGATTCGGAAAACTGGATTCTCCTCGGCACACGCGACGGATTGGCACATTTCGCTATTGACATGTCTCATCTAACCAATCCAAGTGAGCACTCATTGCTCGCCGACCACACCAACTTTATGGATCTACGCTCGATAGGTCCCTTACTTGCTCGGGCAGATAGCTCTGTAATGGCGTACGCGCGTGGAATGGTATTTTGGACTCGGCGTAATATTTTTTGCGGCGCCTGTGGCGAAAAAACTAAACACATGTCAGCAGGTCATATGCGCAAATGCACCAATATCAGTTGCGGCCTTGACCACTTTCCGCGCACGGATCCGGCGGTCATAGTGTTGGTCATACATGATGACAAATGTTTGCTCGGCCGGCAAAAAATTTGGCCGAAAGGTATGAGATCGACGCTTGCAGGTTTTTTAGAGCCCGGCGAAAGTTTAGAAGAGACAGTTGTCAGAGAACTCCACGAGGAAGCAGGGGTTAGACTGGCGACAGCTCCGATCTACCAGCATTCACAACCATGGCCGTTCCCATGCTCCCTGATGGTTGGCTTCTATGCCCGTGCCGCCACCAAAACCCTAATCGTCAATACCGACGAACTAGAAACCGCCGACTGGTTTTCGCGGGAGGAGCTCCTCAACTCCCCAGAAAATGAATCTTTCCGCCTGCCCCGAAGAGACTCCATAGCGCGACGCCTAATTGATGATTGGCTATCCGGCGGTGTTTCCCCATGAACCGCATTATGCCGCATTAGACGGAGGACGACTACGATAGGTATCAGCCGCATATACCCCTAAAATATTTACTGTGCGCGAAAAGAACCCGAGCTCCTCTAGCGCTAGTCTAAGGGCGGTATCATCCGGATGACCCTCTACATCTGCGTAAAACTGCGCCGACTTAAAAGATGTATCCAGTAAGTAACTTTCCAGTTTGAGCATATTAATGCCGTTGGTTGCGAATCCGCCGAGCGCCTTATACAAAGCAGCCGGTATATTGCGGACCTTAAATACGAAAGTCGTAATGACTGGTCCAACGTTTGGATCTGGGTCCACCGGCTCCTCCGCCATTATCACAAATCGAGTAGTGTTGTGTGAGGAGTCTTCGATCTTCTCACGCAAAACCTCTAAATCGTAGATTTTGGCTGCGAGAAGAGAGGCAATTGCAGCCCGCCCCGGATCTTGGCCGGCAGCGATTTCGGCGGCTGCACCCGCAGTGTCGGCGGCCACCCGAGCTTCTAATCCCAATTCACGAATGACCGTGCGACATTGAGCAAGGGCATGAATGTGGCTGTGAACTTCCGTTATTCTCTCTAGTGTGGTGCCCCGTTGCCCAAGCAAATGGTGATTCACACCTTGGAAATGCTCCGCAACAATGTGCAGCCCCGACTGAGGGAGAAGGTGGTGGATATCTGCAACACGCCCTGCGATTGAATTTTCGATCGGGATCATTGCCAAGGCGGCGCGCCGTTCCGTTACCGCCGAAAACGTATCTTCGAAGGTCGGACAGGCAAACGGCATCATATCGGGATATGCCGCGAGGCAGGCCATGTTTGAGTAGGCGCCTGGAAGCCCCTGAAAAGCTATCTTCATGCGAAAATTTTCGGTCATAGCTGCCTCAATGTTTCATCTCACTTAAACAATTGACGGGCTCGTTCAAGATCAGCGAGCGTATCTACTCCGAGAGGAACCGTCTTTACGCGAGCAACTTCAATTCGCATTCCGGCTTCCAGCGCGCGCAACTGCTCAAGTTTTTCACGCCTCTCCAGCCGACTCGGCGGCAACGCAACAAATTTTTCTAGCGCAGCCCGTTGGTAGGCGTATAAACCAATATGGTGCCAAAGCGGCCCTCCTCCAGTTGGGACAGCAGCTCGTGAAAAATATAGCGCCCGGGCAGTGTCGATCCCCCCTCCCAAAGCGGCCACTACCTTTACCACGTTTGGGTCGTTACACTCGTTCGGATCAGTGATCTTGGCCGCGAGGGTAGCGATATCGACCTCGGGGTCCCTAAGCGGCTCAAGGACTTTTCGGATCGCAGCTGGTTCGATGGTAGGAAGATCTCCTTGCAGGTTAATGATTCGTTCTACAGTCCTATCAGGATCCGATACTTCCAAAGCCTCGTAAATACGATCTGACCCTGATGGATGATCTGGTTGGGTCATAACAATATTCCCACCCGCAGCCTCAACTGCTTCTGCGATCTCCTTATCACCGCATGCCACTATCACACTTCCAACATCAGCAGCTACTGCACTCCGCCATACTTTGACAATCATCGCTTCGCCACCCACTTCAGCCAGCGGTTTCCCGGGGAAACGTGATGAAGCAAGACGTGACGGTATCAAAATTATCGTGCGCGGCACCGAGCCCATTTCTGATTCCTTCACCAAGCCTCACAAGGCCATTGTATCCTCAATAAATTAACTAGCTATACGCTAAGCCCGGAATAACACTCGTTGGCAGTGCGTCGTTCAGGTCCCCCTGATATTAGACTCCTGTCACTGTGTCTACTGCCTTCACTTCTTAAGTATTGCACGGTTCCGGAAAAAGCCGCTAACGTCTATCGATCGAGCAATCTTGAGAAATGTCGCAGCCATGTCTGCATTCGAGCTTAATAAATGGATAGGGGCGTTCTTAGGTACCTTTTTGCTGGTAATGGTGCTTAACCTTTTGAGTGACGCCCTGTTCTCGGATCATCATGATCACAACGGACCCGCCTTCCTCGTTGAGGTTACGGACCTTGTCAGCCACGCTGGATCCGAACAAACTGGGACAATGGAATCACTGTCCTCATTGCTTCTAACGGCCGATCCAAATGCAGCCCGGAAAACAGCAAAAATCTGCGGCATATGTCACACTTTCAAGCTTGGCGGGGCTAACAAAATCGGCCCGAATCTTTGGGATGTTGTTGGACGTGCTAAAGCCACCAGGGAGGACTTTTCCTATTCTTCGACTCTCGCCAACCTCGGAGGCATGTGGGACTATGAGGCCCTTGATGCGTTTTTAACTTCTCCAAAGACATTCGCCCCGGGTACTAAGATGGTTTTCCCTGGAATAAAGAAGCCGGAGGTTCGTGCAAATATGATAGCTTATTTACGCACCTTTTCAGATAACCCGATAGCTCTTCCAACGAAGTAATGCGCGTTGGCATGCTATAATGCCTGAAACGGAAGCGCGGAGGTTCCGCCGATAAGCTGCGACCACGTTTAGTCTGGCATCAATGTCCTATAGAAGTGTTATTTTGAGCGAAATAGAGACCAGGATACCGGTTGTGATTGCAACGCCCGCGGTAAGAGGTTGGATGACCTGTAAGCGAAATATTGTTCCTCTAAAAAATAAAAAAAGATGGGGAGCTCGCGCCTGGTTTTTATTCTTCGGAACGTTCACGGCTCTGTCGCAAGCACAAAGTGAAACACTCACTTCCCATGCGTTGTCAATGTATGGCGATGTGAAATATGGACCCGATTTCACTCATTTTGAATATGCTAACCCTGATGCACCCAAGGGCGGACACGTAAGATTGGCGGCGATTGGTACATATGACAGTTTTAATCCATTCATCATCAAAGGCTTACCGGCGGCTGGCCTCTCAATGATATATGACGGACTTTTAGAAACTTCGCAGGACGAGCCATTCACGGAATACGGCCGGCTAGCCGAGACGATCGAAATACCGCGGGACAGGAGCTGGGTCTCATTTACCTTGAGACCCGAGGCGCGATGGCACGATGGTGTTCCCATCACGGCTGACGACGTAGTCTACAGTTTTCAACTTCTGACTAAAAGCGGCAACCCATTCTACCGTTCTTATTATGCCAACGTTGAAAAAGCCGAGAAACTAGGAGAACGAATTGTAAAATTTACTTTTAATACGGGGGTAAACCGAGAACTTCCGTTAATCATGGGGCAATTCACAGTGCTACCCAAACACTATTGGGAAACTCGCGACTTTTCGCAGACAACCCTAGAACCCCCGCTCGGCAGCGGACCGTATAGAATTGCGACGTTCGATGCAGGACGTTCCGTTACCTACACCAGGGTTGAAGAATATTGGGGAAAGGACCTACCTGTGAATCGCGGCCGTTATAATTTTGATCAACTTCGGTTTGATTACTATCGCGATGCCACTGTGGCGATCGAGGCACTAAAAGCTCACGAATATGACTTTCGTTCTGAAAACATTTCGAAAGAGTGGGCAACGGCATACAATATTCCATCTGTAACTTCTGGCAGGCTGGTAAAAGAGCTGATCCCACATGAAAGTCCCACCGGCATGCAGGGCTTCCTCTTCAATACCCGGCGCTCTAAATTTTCCGATCCGCTCGTCCGGCGCGCACTTTCCTATGCATTTGATTTTGAATGGACCAATGCCAATTTATTTTATGGTCAATACACACGTACAAAGAGTTATTTCTCAAATACAGAACTAGCATCCCAGGGCCTACCTGAAGGACAAGAAAAAGAGCTACTTGAACGATATCGTGGTCGGATACCCGAGGAAGTCTTTACTACCGTGTACGACCCTCCCTCAACGGACGGCTCAGGAGAAATTAGAGAAAATCTTCGTACCGCGCGATCGTTATTGGAGACAGCCGGATGGTTGGTGTCGGACGGCACACTAGTGGGGCCGGACGGTAAACAAATGACGATTGAGTTTCTTTTAGTCTCGCCTGCGTTTGAACGTATAGTGGGCCCAATGGTGCAAAACCTAGCCCGACTAGGGATTAACGGTAAGATTCGCACCGTAGACAACGCGCAGTATCAAAACCGTCTTGATGAGTTTGATTTCGATATAATAGTGCTGGCCCGTGGGCAGTCCTTAAGTCCAGGGAACGAGCAACGAGGTTACTGGACATCTGGCTTCGCCGATCCAAGCGGCAGCCAAAATTTTTCCGGAATCAAAAATACCGTGGTGGATGAATTGGTTGAAGCACTGATATCGGCACCAGACCGAAAATCCCTTGTGGCCCGCACGCAAGCGCTGGACCGAGTGCTCTTGTGGGGACATTACGTGGTGCCACATTGGCACATCCGCGGTTTTCGTCTCGTCTACTGGAACATGTTCGACAAGCCAGAGACACCCCCTAAATACGGCATCTCCTTCCCAAACACTTGGTGGTACGATGAGGGGAAACACCGACTGCTATCGGCAAACAAGATAGCCGATCCCGATATAAAGGATGCGACGCAAACACAGTCAAGTGACATGGATGATCAGAACAGTACATCAAACACATCGCTTTCAGATGAACTCTTGAAAGCAGAACGAGATACAATGATATATCTCGCTTCTCTTGGTATTATGATCGTTATCATAATGCTTTACTTGCGCCGTCGCACCAAAAAATCAAGCTGACTCATCTTGTAACCCAACGAGCTTTGCCATGACCGCCTACATCATCCGGCGGCTGTTATTGATCATCCCAACCTTGTTCGGGATAATCTTGATCAACTTTCTGGTCATTCAAGCCGCACCGGGTGGCCCGATTGAACAATTGATCTCCCGTTACACGGGCACAGGCGTAGAAGCCACCGCTCGCGTCTCAGGCAGCGACCAGACCGAAATTATTGGGAATCGGCAATCAACAAACGGTAGCACCCTCACAAGCAAGTACCGAGGCGCCCAGGGGCTCGACCCAGCATTCTTGAGAGAACTCGAAATCATGTATGGTTTTGACAAGCCGGCACACAAACGATTTCTAAAAATGCTTGGTGACTATATCCGTTTTGATTTTGGAGAAAGTTTCTTTCGCAATCAACGTGTAGTTGATCTCGTGTTGGAAAAATTACCTGTCTCTATATCTCTAGGCCTTTGGACAACCCTACTTATCTACACGATTTCCATCCCACTCGGGATTCTAAAAGCCATCCGAGATGGCTCTAGATTCGATTTCTGGAGTTCCAGTGTAGTCGTAGTAGGAAATGCTATTCCGAGTTTTCTCTTCGCGATCCTTCTGATCGTAATTTTTGCCGGAGGACGATACCTCGATTGGTTCCCATTACGGGGCCTTACCTCGTCAGGATGGGAGGATTTTGGGTATCTCCAACGCGTCGTAGATTATTTTTGGCATCTAGCATTACCTATTTTTTCTATGGTAATCGGTGGTTTTGCAGGGCTCACTCTTCTGACCAAGAATTCATTCCTAGAAGAAATCAATAAACAATATGTAATAACCGCTCGTGCGAAAGGACTGACAGAGTATCGCGTGCTGATAGGCCATGTGTTTCGTAACGCCATGTTGATCGTTATTGCAGGCTTCCCAAGCGCCTTTGTAAGCATTTTATTTACCGGCGCATTGTTGACCGAGATAATTTTTTCGCTAGATGGCCTTGGACTACTTGGTTTTGAAGCAGTAGTTAATCGTGACTATCCGGTCATGTTTGCATCCCTCTATTTCTTTACGCTATTGGGATTGGTAATGCAGCTAATAGGAGATCTTACATATACAATCATCGATCCCCGTATTGATTTTGAAAGCAGAGAGGTTTGAGGTGATACGTGATCTAACCTGTCTATGGCCCAGTTACCGGACGTACTAATGGTAGTAAAAAGACGTACATATTTTTTTCGAATTCCAATCACTCCAATAGTTCAACGAAGGTTAACAAGTTTCCGTCGCAACAGTCGTGGCTTTTGGAGCCTCTGGATCTTTCTCTTGCTTTTTGCGATTAGCTTGCCCGCAGAGTTTATCGCAAATGACAAGCCATTGCTTATACGTTTTCAAGGTCATTACTACATGCCAGTGTTAGCTACATATCCAGAAACCACTTTTGGTGGCGATTTCGAGACGGAGACCAACTACCGCGATGTTTTTGTGCGCCAATTGATCGAAAATGAAGGATGGATGTTGTGGCCAATTATTCCCTTTAGTTACAACACCATTAACTATCATCTGGATCGTCCAGCACCGTCGCCTCCAAATGGCCGCAATTGGTTGGGGACAGACGACCAGGCACGAGATGTTGTTGCCCGTCTGATTTATGGGTTCCGGATCTCCGTATTGTTCGGCCTAATACTAACTTTTTTTGGGTCCTTAATTGGAATTTTCATTGGCGCAATACAGGGATACTTTGGAGGTTGGATTGACCTGATCGGCCAGAGAATCATCGAGATTTGGTCTGGCTTGCCCATCCTTTATCTTTTGATCATTTTGGCGAGCGTGGTTGAACCCAACTTTTGGTGGCTCCTCGGTCTCATGCTATTGTTTAGCTGGATGGGATTGGTTGGTGTGGTGCGCGCAGAATTTCTCCGCGCACGAAACTTCGATTTTGTACGTGCCGCCCGAGCACTCGGCCTGTCCGATTACAAAATTATGATCCGCCATGTTCTGCCAAACGCGATGGTATCGACGTTGACTTTTCTGCCATTTATTTTAACGGGCTCCGTGACGATACTTACGTCTTTAGATTTTCTTGGATTTGGGCTCCCGCCTGGTTCTCCATCTCTCGGTGAGTTGCTCAATCAAGGCAAAAATAATTTGCAGGCCCCTTGGCTCGGCTTCACCAGTTTCTTCTTGCTGTCACTCATGTTGTCACTGTTAGTGTTCATTGGAGAAGCAGTCCGTGATGCTTTTGATCCACGGAAATCCCTGGTCTAAAGGCGACGGACACAGTCATGACCCTTTTAGAAGTCCGTGATCTTGCCGTTGAATTCCATGTTGAGGGAAACCAGTTTGAGGCAGTTCGGGACGTCACCTTCGACATCAACCCGGGAGAAACTGTCGCCCTGGTAGGCGAGTCTGGTTCAGGAAAGTCAGTGACCGCCTTATCCATCCTGCAGCTACTTCCGTACCCACGCGCCCGTCATCCACGTGGCAGCATACAATTTGACAATATGGAGATACTAGGCTCGTCCCAACTGGACATGCAACGGATACGTGGCGATAGGATTTCAATGATTTTCCAAGAGCCAATGACGTCTCTAAATCCGCTCCACACCATAGAAAAACAAATAAATGAAACACTAATACTTCACAAGGGACTTACCCGCAGACAGGCGCGCGCGCGTACACTTGAGCTTCTTACAATGGTGCGTCTGCCAGAGGCAACATCCCGACTTTCCGCCTGGCCTCATCAACTCTCCGGAGGACAACGCCAAAGGGTAATGATTGCGATGGCGTTGGCTAATGAACCAGATCTCCTTATTGCAGATGAACCGACGACGGCACTCGATGTGACAATCCAAGCTCAGATATTGTCACTCCTACGAGATCTTCAGCGTGAGCTTAAAATGGCAATGCTGTTGATTACCCACGACCTGACCATCGTACGAAATATCGCACATCGCGTCTGTGTAATGACCCAGGGACAACTAGTCGAAGGAGGCACCGTTGAAAACGTATTAAACAAGCCAAAACACGTATATACAAAAAAGTTGCTCGCAGCAAAACCGCGGGGCACGCCACCAACTGACGATATCTCCCGACCGATAGTGACGAAATCAAAGAATTTAAAAGTCTGGTTCCCGATACGGCGCGGCATCTTACGCCGCACTGTTGGTCACGTACGAGCAGTGGAAAATATAACAATTTCCATCCGCGAAGG
>CAJWOI010000096.1 GCA_913044255.1 uncultured Alphaproteobacteria bacterium | reverse complement strand
AGCGGATCTCCAACCTGTTGCGGCTGGTTTATGTGCGCCGCGGTTTCAAGAAGTCGGACGAATTTGACGTCTCACCGAGGTTCTTGGAGATTACCCGTACCGGCGGTGCTGAAGATAAGGGGATTGCGCCGTATCTGCCCCCGATGGTCGACGAGTATTATCGTTTACAGGGCTGGGGCGTGGATACCGGCGCTCCCACACCCGAGACCCTCATGCGGCTGGGAATGGAAGAGTTTCTCGAAGATGTGATGGTTTAACAGCGCCTCGATATCCCCTTCTCTAGCGGTTGTGATCCAGGCAGACTCCGGCTAACCCAGCGCGTGGGGTGCAGGATAAGGCGTGAATCAGGTGGATATTTCGATGCTAGGCACCACTATGCGGGGCGGGTTTATCAATAGCGGTCTAAATATTGAAGATCAGTATAGGCCATGTCTTTTTCCACTATACAGAACTAGCCCTTCAGGGCTCCCATCGTCATACCACGCACAAGATATCGTTGCAGAAATATTACTGACAAAATGACGGGCAGAGTGCCAATAATCGATACAACCCCGACCTTACCCCAATAAGTAGATAGCGCGCCAAAATAATGTGAAACGTGAACCGGATAAGTAATTACATTATCTCTAGTTAAAACTAGCGCAAAGCCAAATTCGTTCCAGGCAAAAATAAAAGTAAAAACCGTAGTCGCAAACAATCCTGTTCGTATCATGGGGAATGTTATGTGCCGAAGAGTCTGCCAGCGGGAGCAACCGTCTGTAAGTGCACTCTCTTCAAGCTCGACTGGAACGTCCTGAATATAACCACGCATCATCCAAATGACAAAAGGCAAATTAAATGCTGTGTAGACAGTGATCATCCCATGATAGGTGTCCACCCATCGCAAAAAGGCAAAAGCGACAAACAGGGGAAAAACAATTGCGACTGGAGGCAGCATACGCTGCGACAAGATCCAGATTGACAGGTTATCGCCGCCTGTCCGGAACCGGGCAATTGAGTATGCACAAAGAGTTCCAAAAAACATAGCAATAATAGTACTGACTGTAGTGATTAAGAAGCTATTCCAAACTGGGATCAAATCGTCTGTATTTGCCATGGTACGGAAGTTCTCGAGATAGAAAGAACTCGGCACCCATACTGGAGGGAACGCAAAGATCTCTTCAGGAGTCTTGAAAGCCTTAGCAAACAGCCAGTAGACCGGAAAGATGACAAAAACTGTTATCAAAACCGCTGTCGCGAAGCGCAGCCACATGCGAAAAGACGATTTTTTCACCGTGCGACTCCCATGCGCCGGAGAGCATAGATAATTATGATTGAGAGTATGATTACGATTAGAAATACCATCGCCCCGGTGTAACTTGTGTCAAATTGTTGAAATCCACGATGATAGATATAAACCGAGATAGTCTCGGTAAGGCTACCTGGGCCGCCTCGCGTGAGTATCCATACGATGTCAAAAATTCTTACCAGGTCCAGTGCTCTGATAATCAAAGCAATTGCAATTATTGGCCAGACGAGAGGCAGGGAGATCCTGAAGAGAATTGACCAATAGCCAGCGCCGTCGATTTCAGCGGCCTCTTGAAGGCTTCGATCAACATTTGATAGTGCGGCATAGAGCATCAGGAACATAAAGGGAGTCCATTCCCATATTTCCGTAATCATAAGGGCGGGATAGACCCAGTTCGGGTTTATAGTCCAAGGTAGTGAGAATCTTTCATCGACCAGCATCCTGATAACAGCATTAATTGGACCAAATCGATCATCAAACATGAGTCGCCAGGTTGCACCAACAACAACGGGGGAAAGTACCGCAGGTACGATTAAGAGACCTACAAACAAACGTTGAAATGGAATCTTTTTTAAAATAAGTAGCGCGAGCAGTAACCCGAATGCAAATTCCAAAGGTAGAGCAATCGCAGTAATCACTGCCGTATGAAGTATAGATTTCCAGAGCCTCCCATCACTAAATAAACGACTGTAATTCGCTAGTCCTGCCCAAGAGTAATCCACGCTCATAATGGAAACATTCTGGAAACTAACCATCAGAGAGTACAGTATCGGATACAGACCAATAAATAACAGCACAAAAACAGCAGGTGCAATCAGAACATATTTAAAGTTATGTTCTCCAAATATTCCAGAACGCCTACCAAATTCCGTGATCACAGCCATTAAAAAAAGAGCGGGGACTCTGTAATAAAGTCCCCGTTTTTGAATAGATTAATTGTTGCGCAACTGTTTATGTGCCCGGAGGATACGCACGGCCAGTAGAGACAAAAGCATTATAGGCTCTCCGTTGGGCATCTACCCCAACCTGCTTGGTCAGAGAATCCCACTCTTTAGCCAAATTGTCCAACGCCTTCTGGGGATCTTCACCTCCGATCGCTGCTTGCAACGCGGCACCAAAAGCATCCTGATACGCGGCCGTGTTCCGTAGCGTTAAGTCAAGCATGCCTGCAGCGCCAGCGTCCATAAGAGTATCCTGGAATTGCCCGGCATTTGGCCATTGATTTCGGAGTAATGGGCTTTTGTAATGAGAGGTACGAAATGGGTCTCGTATCGAGTAAGGTAACTCGGTTCGCTTGAGACTGACGTCGGCGCTGTTGGCCCATTGAATAAAGAGATAGGCCGCTTCCTTATTTTTACTGGTCGATGAAACGGCAAGCGAGAAACCAGGAGCCATATTGGGGTGTTTGCCTACAATTGCATACCCGACTTTATCTGCGATAGTCGTTTTGGGAATCCAGGACATGGCATCGATATCCGTGCCGACCCCTTCAGCCCAACGTCCTACAGCTGGCCATGAGACAGTCATAGCTACCTCGCCGCCAAGCCAGGCGCTGAATTTCTCAACAAATCCCCAGGTTGCGTTACCGGGAGGCATGTGCGCTGTGCGATCGACCAGTGCTTGTAGCGTTTCAACACCGATATCTGAATTAATCGTCGCGTTCATCGTATCAGGATCAAAGAATTTCCCACCCCTAAGCCTAAATTGCTGAGAGAAGAAAAATTGGGTTAGGCCTCGGCTTCGCACCATAGATGCGCCATAGAGTTTCGGTGCATATCGATCGGTGAAAAATTTTGCAATCTGATCGAATTGTTCCCAACTGGCTGGTGGTGCAAGATCGTAACCATATTCCGCCTTAAAGGCACTTTGGTTTTCTGGATCCTCAAAAAGGTCTTTACGATAATATAAAAGCAAAACGTCACCATCGTCTGCAAAAGCATAGGTATGGCCGTTGTACTTCTGCCAAGCGTCACGATAAAACGCGGCGATATCCATTTGTTCGTCATGATAACTATACTTATCCATGAACGAATCCAACGGTTCTAGCGCGCCAATTTCAACGAGGTCACCCATCCACGGTGGTTGAACATCAACGACATCAAACGCCCCGGTACCGCCGCGGTGCTCGATAACAATCTTGGAAAACATCTCATTTGTTGGTGCTCCGGTAATATTTACTTTGATACCGGTGAGTTCTGCCCACCGCTCGGTGGTAGAAAGTTGGAACCCCAACTCAGAAAGGCCGGCTTCGAGAAAGATGGTTAATTCTGTCCCGGCATATTTTTTTGCAGCTTCAACCGCTATCTCGTCAGCATTTCCCGCGTGAACCAGGTTGCTCGTCACAGCGAAGAACGCTGACAATATGGTAAGAAATAGTCTTTTCATCTCAGACTTCCCCCTTGTTTTGACGATAGTACTTAAATTACTATTGTTAGAATGTTCTTGCTATCACATAAAATCATAAGTTGTCAAGGTCCATCGCTATGGAACTGAGGTGCAAGAAAGTATGGCGGACCTTCCACCGATATGGAAAAGCTGATCGCATCCAGACAGTTTGTCTGGCGACCACTGCCGGGGCTGATAACCCATTGAACTGTATGGCATGACCACGTTTCAGCGGCTACGCTAGGCCCTGGTGGCGCATCACATCGACTAAACCCAGGAACCCGTGCTGAATCAGACAATTGTCCTGGAGTTTGTAATTGAAAGATTTAACAGAGGTGCTCTGGTTAGCCTTACCAAACTGGGCAAAGCACGGCAGGCCTTTAGATCATTGTGACCAACAGCAGATCATTAGATATCGGTTCCATTGGTAATATCAAGAGAGGCGTTACGCCTTTGTGGGGAAGGGTGTATCTCGTACACCAGTACGGCAAGTGTTAATTTTTCGAGTGACCAACATATGGCTACGATAAATATCCGGTCTTTGTACAAACAATTTGATGATACAGAGGCGGTGAGTGGCATCGATTTAGACATTTCAGACGGAGAATTTGTAGTGTTGGTAGGGCCATCTGGATGCGGGAAAACCACCACACTCAGAATGATTGCGGGGCTTGAAGAAGTTACTGGCGGAACTATTACAGTGGATGGCCAGACAATAAATGACATGGCGCCAAAAGACCGAGATGTAGCAATGGTATTTCAAAACTATGCGTTATATCCCCATATGACAGTCTTTGAGAATATGGCATTCGGTTTGCGTTTTCGAAAAATCCCTGGGCCTCAAATCAAAAAGCGAGTAGCCGAGGTAGCGGGAATTTTAGGAATTGAGGAGCTTCTTGAAAGGCGGCCGAAGCAGCTATCAGGTGGGCAGCGACAAAGGGTTGCCATGGGTAGAGCAATTGTCCGCAAACCACGTGTGTTCTTATTCGATGAACCATTGTCGAATCTTGATGCAAAGTTACGGGCCCAAATGCGTACAGAAATCAAGAGGCTTCACGCGACCGTGAAGTCAACAGTGGTCTATGTAACCCACGACCAGGTTGAAGCTATGACATTGGCAGATCGAATTGTGGTGATGAATCAGGGGAGAATTGAGCAAATTGGATCACCCCAGGAGTTATATGAAAATCCTAAAACCCACTTTGTCGCTGGATTTATTGGCTCACCTTCAATGAATTTTATCCCTTGCGAGGTAGTACTTGAACAGAATATCTTAAATATCCACATTGGAGGAAACTTGCGCCTTAAAGTGCCAAAAGAGCGGTGCAACCGCTACAAACCGTTCCTTGGAAAAAAAATGTTATTCGGCATTCGGCCGGAACATTTGACGGATAGTCGTTCTACTTATGGACAAGATTTATTTGAATTTAAGGAAACAGTACTCGTCGTAGAACCGACTGGAATGGATACGATGGTACTAGTTGATGTCAATGGAATAGATGTTTGGGCTAGATCAAATCCAAGTGTTGCGGGTCATGTTGGGGAAGAAATGTCATTTTCAATTGATTTGAAAAATATGTATTTGATTAATCCGGAAACTAATCGGGTGGTATAATGTCCTGCCACAACCTGTTTTTCATAAGGTGTTGCCGAAAGAGTTGTCAATTTTCCGGCACTTTGTAGCTATACCAATCGTTGCCTTCGCAAACAACTGCACTAGTCGCCCACTATGAAAGCACTTTGCAAGCGTCATCGTAAACCCGGCCTTTGGCTGGAGGATATACCAGAGCCGAAAATCGGCCCAGGCGACGTATTAATTCGGGTATTAAAGACAGCTATTTGTGGGACCGATCTCCACATTTACAACTGGGATAGTTGGGCACAAGAAACTATTCCAGTTCCAATGATCATTGGTCATGAGTTTGTTGGAGAGATTGTAGAGACGGGAGAGCATGTAAACGATTGCTATGCTGGCGAAATCGTTAGCGGAGAAGGGCACGTAGTTTGCGGGCGATGCCGGAATTGTCTCGCAGGTCGGCGACACCTTTGTGCTAATACGGAAGGAATCGGCGTTAATAGGCAGGGGGCATTTGCAGAATATATCTGCATTCCAGAAAGCAATATCTGGCACCATGCCCCTGATATAGATCTGAAAATCGCGGCCTTATTCGATGCTTTTGGCAATGCGACTCATACCGCACTGTCTTTCGATATTTTAGGTGAGGATGTCCTGATTACAGGCGCCGGTCCAATTGGCTGTATGGCGGCAGCGATTTGTCGTTATGGTGGGGCACGTTACGTTGTTGTTACAGATACCAATAAAACGAGGTTGAATATTGCGCAAAAAATGGGTGCTACTCAAGTTATCGAGGCAGGAAAAGAGAAGATAGCCGTAGTGCAGAAAAATTTAGGCATGAGAGAGGGGTTTGACGTGGGCCTTGAAATGTCGGGAAGCCCCTCAGCTTTTGGAGATATGCTAGAAAATATGTGCCACGGTGGAAAAATTGCCATGCTTGGAATTCCTGAAAACATAATGGCAATTGACTGGCATACAGTTGTTTTCAATATGCTTACCATCAAAGGAATTTACGGTCGGGAAATGTACGAAACCTGGTATAAGATGACTGTGATGCTACAAGGTGGCCTTGATATATCACCAGTGATTACCCATCATCTTCCAGCGCAAGACTACAACGCGGGATTTGCCATTGTTGATAGCGGCGATGCAGGCAAGGTGATTCTGGATTGGACAAATTTTTCGTAGGCAGTATTTACGGGCTAACTTACCTTGCCAGAAATTAGAAACCTGGAATAGGTTTTTTGCCGGCTATGTTTTACTTTTACGCTTCTTAATAGCCGAAAATATAAAGGTACATTTTATTGGTGCTCGGCATGCCCCCCTGTTGTCGTCGATGAGGGAAATGATTGCTCCTGCGGTTACTTGCTAATGCTATTATTTCCTCCATTTCAACGAAGGCAAAAAAACTTTATTGTAAGAGTAACTATGGGAATGGGCAGTTTTTATGATTCAACTCTTGCTAAATTTTTCTTAGCGTAAATTTAAAGATTATTTTCCTTGCTACCAAAACTCTATTTATTTACATTGTCCTTCAAAATTGAACTCGATCTTGACTCCGTGGGGGTCATAACAAAACAACTGGTGGAGATCTAATTCCGGTACCGGGTTATCTTCATAAGCTACACCATGCTTTTTCAGTCGTGCCGTAAACTTATTGAAGTCATGTGCGCGAAATGCAATGTGATCTATTGTGCCGCTATTATTGGGCAGTTCTTCGTCTGTTTGAATAAAATGTAAAACAGGGATTTCCTTGAGGTATAACCAAAGGCCTGCAGAATCGAACTCAGGCCTGAAGCCCTCTTTAAATCCCAGAGCATCTACATAAAATTTCCGACAAGCATCAACGTCAGAGGTAAGAATATTGACATGATCCAGAGATACAATATTCGCAAATTTTTCAGCTTTATTATTTTGCTCCATGACTGCCTCTCTTATCGCTATTGGTGATTAACAAAAAGGCTACCGAATCTTCGATATAGTATTTGATTTACTTCCAACGCAAACTTATTCTCTGCATAGTAAATAATCGCGGTGGAAACAAAAATAGAAGCGGAGTTACCAACCTACCGCATAGGCTGGGCGCCGAGGGTCAGCGCCGCCCGTATGAACTCCTGATTTAAAATCTGACTTAATCATGCAGACCGCGCCGGCCTGCCAACTCCAATCTGGCCAGTACTCGGCCTGATGGCCAAGCGCTTGGAGCGTCTCAAGTTGGCCTGAATTAAACCGCGGCTCCATCATAAGCTTACCAGGGTGATATTTGTGTGGCTCAAAGGAGTCTGGAAAACTATAGGAACCGAATCTGGGTTTTTCTACCGCCTGCTGTGGATTCATATCCCAAAGAGCAACATTGAGAAAACACTGAAGCATTGCCTGAACCTGAACATCACCGCCTGGTGTTCCAAAAGGGATTGCATATTCGTCTTTTCGAATCGCAAGTGCTGGGTTAGGAGTTAGTCTGGGACGCTTCTTTGGTTGTACCGCAGATGGATGTCCGGGATCAGACCAGCTTTGGGAGCCACGGGATGATGGACAAAGGCCAGTGCCGGGAACGATCGGGGAGTCTTTCGCGACATCACTTGGGGTACTGGAAAAAATATTTCCGGCGCTGTCGGTAACACATACATACGAAGTATCAAGACTGGCTGCAGGTTTTGATTGTAATGCTCCTGTATCTTCGAGACTAGGGCCAGTGGGTCTCAGCCGGAACGGGTCACCTGCAGGGGGCATCCGCGGCCCGGCTTCACCCGAGCGAATCAATCCGCGACGAATGTCATTATATTTTTCGCTGATCAATGTTTCTATAGGAACGTCGACAAAATTTGGATCGCCATAATAAAAGTGACGATCGGCAAACGAAAGTTTTATAGCCTCTGTAAGTGTATGAATATAAGCCGGAGAATCTTGCTTCATATTTCGAAGATCAAACCCATCTAGAAGGCGTAAACACTGGAGTAGCACTGGGCCCTGGCACCAGGGGCCGCAGGTATATACTGTCGTGCCCTGAAAGTTAATCTCTACCGGGTCTTCAATATCTACTTTGAATTCCGAAAAATCTTCGAGAGTGAGAAATCCACCATTTTCCTTTTGGTGTTTTACAATCTGATGCGCAATATCTCCTTGATAAAATGCATTGCGTGCGGCACATAACCCTTCAATTCTACCGCCAGTCGTGGCTTTCTCTTCATCTGCCATGTACTGCAGTGTTTTTCCGAGGTCCTTCTGAAAAAATATTTCACCTGGTTTTGGCGCTATGCCATTAGGAAGATAGATCTCCTCATTCGATTTCCAGCGCCGAAAATTTTCCGCGTTATCCTGAATTAGCTTAGACATGAGTGGATACATCACAAACCCCTCACTAGCGAACTTGATTGCCGCTTGAGCGACCTCGGAAAAAGTCATGGTGCCGAAATGCTCAAGTGCTGTAATCCAAGCATCTGGCGCTGCCGGCACTACCGTGCGTAAAACGTTTTCCGGAATATGGCCTTCGTAACTAGAAGAAAAAAGATCAGGCCGAATTGTCTTGGGCCAAGTTCCCAAGCCACTGATTGTGATAACCTTTTGGGTTTCCGCATGAAAAAGAATAATTGGGGCAACGCCCGCGACGTT
>CAJWOI010000095.1 GCA_913044255.1 uncultured Alphaproteobacteria bacterium | reverse complement strand
GAGCTGCACGTTCCGATGCCGCATATGCCGGCTCTCTATGACGCGGTTTGGGCAGCCGGCGAGGAATTCTCCATCGCCGATGTGGGTACCTATGCGGTCAATTCCTTGCGCCTCGAGAAAGCCTATAAGGCGTGGGGTACGGAATTGACCAATGAGATCACAATGATCGAAGCCGATATGGAGCGGTTCGTGAAATATGATAAGGATGATTTTGTCGGCAAGGCCGCCACCCTGAAGCGTAAGCGGGAAGGGGTTTCCATGCGCTTGGTCTATTGTGAACTGGAAGCCCGAAACCATGACGCCCATGGGGGCGAAGCTGTGTTGCTGGAGGACAGGGTCATCGGCATTACCACGTCGGGCGGTTGGGGCCATTACACCAAGAAGAGTCTGGCCTTCGCCTATGTGGCGCCTGAATTTTCTGATCCGGGAACCATATTCGACGTGGAAATCTTGAGCGACGCCATAAAAGCAACTGTGCTCCAGGAGCCCGTGCACGACCCCCTCAACGAGCGTTTGCGGACTTAATTACTAGCCGAATTTTTAAGTCCGTATTGGTGATGCGGGACAGGTTATTTGATCGGGGCTTGGGCTGGGTTTTGCTCAAATGGTGGGGGCTTGAGTGTCCGGTTCTATCGCAGTTATTCTAACAATCCGTTCGCCTCTTTTAAGTGATCCGTGTCGAAGTAATCCTGTTGTTCCGGGTTTCTAGTGTGGTTAAGCTGCCGTAGTAAGCGGGTGGTTTATGGAGCGGAAGCTTAATTTTTGACAACTCTCCTTGTTGTCTCACTCGTCAGAACCAATTTACTAAATATGCTCATAGGAGAGCAGGAACCATGAGGAAACTCGTAGTATTTGCCGCAATGTTTTTTGTGGCTCCGATAGTTTGCGCGCAAACACCGGCGAACGCCGGACTATCTTGCGTAGACCATCTCGATGGTACTGGACAGTGGACCCGTAACGCAGACGCCTGGGTACATGGAAGTGCGTTATGTATCGATGAAGATGCAGTGAACCGAGCTAATGACGGAGTTGGAGCAGGGAGTTATATAACGCGGGAGGACGAACTGCCCGGTGGGGTGCAAGAGACGGTCAGCCGAATAACATGGTCGGTCAAGTTTCAGTGTAGAACAGGGTATGGAGGTGTGTACTGTTATTAAACTAAAAGGAAACGGATGAGGGGATAGGAGAAAAAGTGAGCAAGGCACGACCAAGAGGAGAAGTGATGTGACATCTCCGTTGAACGACCCGAAGCTAGAGGCTCTGCTTGATCGCTTGCACGCACAGAGTGACACACAAGTCGAAGAGACGGAGGATTACTTTTCACGGCGAATTCGAGAAGGAACACTCGATTTCGAGAAACCTTACGACAAAGACCTGCATCTCTTCCTTTCGAACAAAATTGTTGCGCTTGATCGAGATAAAGGAGAGTTTTGTTACCAACTGTGCCGTTCCATAGGTGCGACTCGTATTGTTGAAGCTGGTACATCATTCGGCGTATCCACCATGTATTTGGCCGCTGCCGTGCGTGATAATCAGGTCGAGAAGGGAGTGGTAATCGGCACGGAGCACGAATCTTCCAAGGTGAAAATTGCCCTCCAGAACTTTGAAGAGGCCGGTCTGAGCGAGTTTATCGATCTGCGAGAAGGCGACCTCCGCCAGACGTTAAAGGAGATCAGTGGTCCGGTGGATTTCATGTTGGTTGACATCTGGGATGTGGCGCTGCCTGCCCTTGAATTGGTCTCCTCAACGTTACGCCCCGGAGCCATCGTGGTAACTGACAATACTACGGCGGCGGCTGACGCGTATCGGGGCTATTTTGAATTTGTGAATGACCCGAAAAATCGATTTCGTACAATGACAATTCCGTTTCGAGGTGGCCTCGAACTAACCGTGCGTACCTAATAATGCTCTGCTGATATACGTGTGGGTGCAGGGGGGTCTTTTGACTAGTTGGAAACTAAACGGGGTCAATCCAGACCATCAAACGCGCACAACGCTTCTTGATAAGCTTTACTCTCATATACACGGATGGCACGCCTTGACAACCCGGGTTCTTTTATCCCGCCCTGCCTGCCAGCTTGAACACTGACAATTCTCATTAGCTGACAAGAGGGCAATGCCAATCATATGCTGCGTCTAGCCCGGTTCCGTCCATTTCCTTCCGCGGAGCGTTTATTCGTTGACCTGATAGGTTACCATCATCCCGGCCTTGATATGGTCGTCGACATGGCAATGGAGCATCCACTTGCCCGCGCTGTCGGGCCGCATATCGAGCGTTCGCGTTGCTGCCGGCAAGAGTTGCATCACATCGACACGCCGTCCCGTCATCAGAAGCGTTCCCCCATGCCAATGAGGGGTGTGCAAATCGACCTCATTGCCAATGGCTAATACATGCCAACGTACCCGCTCGCCGACGCGCATCGTCAACCCCGGCAGATCGCCCCATAGCCGGCCATTCACGGCATGCATGAGATTACTTTCAACGAATGCATCCTCTTCGACGCCGAGCGGCGACACCCCCGCCCGGGCGATGTTTATGTCGCGGTAGAGGCTGGCGTTTTCATCGAAGATCGTAAAAAGGGCGACGAACGTCCGGTTCACATCGGTTGGGCTCGCGTCGGGCTGTGCTCGGCCGCCGGCGGTGACGATTATCACGCCGAACAGACCAGCATTGCTATCGGCCACCGAATCAACGTGGGAATGATAGGGCCAGGCGATAGAGCTTGTATCGTTCGGTCCGGGCCCGGCGCGTTCGGGCACGGACCAATGGTAGCTGTTGTTTCTGCCTGGCTCGATGATGTCGTCGGCCTTGGCCTCACCCGTGCTTCCATCGGCATAGGGCGCTCCCTCGGAAGCCTTGTCGTAAAACACGCCATGCGGATGGATCGACAGGGGAAAACGGCTTCGGTTGAGGAAATGAACCGTTATGCTGTCGCCGACCTCGGCCCTCAGGATCGGTCCGAGTAGGCCAAGATGATCCGGATGCTCCAGTGGCGTGGTGAAAGTTTCGTCCGAATAGGCCCGGTATACGGCCTTAAGATATTTTCGCCCGATACGCCCAGAGCCTTCTTCGAGGAAAGTGCGCGCCGCCTCCGAGAAGGGCTCACCGCTCATCGCGTTGGTGGGGTAGGAGGGGGCATAATCCCAAACAATCTCCTCCGCCGCGACGTAATATATCCGGTCCTCGGCCTGGGCGGTTGGTACGTAGAGGATGACAAAACAGACGAACAGCAGGCTCATGGTCAATAGCCTCGCCAGGCAGGCGCCTTGGCATGGTATTCGTGAATGTACTGCTGGGGTTTTTCCTATTTCGAAGCAGCCAAGGGAGTTTTTTGCGTATGCGCTCGCTTGCTTCATTGTTCTTATTTCCTCCGCGTTTTCTATTGTGGTGATTTCTGAGGCTGTGTCGGTGTGGTATCAGGGTAGGATCAGGGTGGCATCTGTTGTTAGGGGTTTGCTGATAAGTTTGAGCATATCAATCCGTTCATATGGGAACGTTTGTGGGATCATTGGCACTGGCTTCGGCCTATATCTGTTTCCGGAGACGGCGTTCCAACCATCACGCACCGCGGCCATGGCCCAGGGGTCCGGGCTCGTAATTCAGAAGTGAAATTGCATTAACGACCGGTCGGGCCGCTCTGATCGGGGGGGGGTGATTGCTGAGGATGGGGCTTGTCATGAATCAAGTAACAGATGGATTCAAAATGAACCTGACAGAAAGCAAGAGGATAAAGGCCCCCGAAACATGTGTACCGGAGGCCTAAAGCATGTCAGGCGGACCCATGGTTAACCTCCTTTCTGACCTCCCTTCGCGGTCCTTTCCTTTCGTGCAGTGTGGTTGCGGAACTGATCCACGCCCCTGTTGAGCGGAACTAGGCTCCGCTAGCAAACGGCACCGATAAAAGAATACCGTGCCCAAAAGGCGAGGGTCATGATTTAGATCAAGCCATGGATGGAAAAAGCGAACCTAATACCTACGCAATAGCATCTTTGTCTCGAATATAACGGAGCAGGGAACGCGAGCGAGGTGTACAGGCGATCCTATACCGGAGTGTGACCAAGGGGGATGGAGGGATTCGCCTCGGTCACATGCCGATTGCCCCACCGACGGGTGTTACGTCTGGACTTGAAAGAAGCAATTTGACTGCCCCTCCCCCAGACATAGCGATGTTTTGGTCCTGAAATTTGCCCCCTGTCCTAATAAAGAACCGGATACATGTTTCTAACATGAATCAATTCAGCAGTTATTTTTAATAAGTATAAATCTGGATGTTTGTATCTCCAATATTGCTATCACCTTAGTTGGAGTGCGCATGCTTAAAGAGACACCGCAGCATCAATAGCGAATAAAAATTGATGATTTTTTAGAAATGAGAAATCAGAAAAATGCTCATATGTCGCTCACTTGTGGACACAAATTTTGGGGTTTGACTATTTTGATTGTAATTGATTCGGCAGCTACTTCTATTCAACCCGAGGCCACTCAAGAAATCCTAACACCATCGACCCAGGTGAGAGGTTGCCTTTCCTGTCATGAGGGTATCCAGCGCTTTACGGACGGTCCGATGCAGGAGATCATCGAAGCGATGGGGGAAGATTTTGATGACCCCGACTACGACGTCTACCAGATACCGTTAGATATAAATGCGATGACCTAACTAAATTTCACGGCCAAACACAAACACAAAATGACGCTTCTTGCTAATTACGTGGAGCGGGGTCTGTCCTAAAAATCGTGAATTTCTGGCCACAGCTCTGAAGCGCTCTTGTTGCACCACCTTCCATGATGGTTTTTATCGCCTTATTTGTATCGGATACTACGAATCCAGAAATTGCGTCGACACCATACTCAAAAAGAATTTGCGAAAAAGGCGCGCTTGGTCCGACCAAAGTGGTGAAGGCTTTTTTGCTAAGCCTAAGCAGGCGTGGAAGACTGCCATTGCTCAACGCAGATCCAGTGATAATCACATTCTGCGCCTTTGGAAGTAACATTTTCGCCGATTCTTCAGGATAATAGTTTAAGTTAAAACCTCGGTCGACAACTTTGGCTCGTGGCAACCGGTTGTCGATATCTGGGAATCTGCCAATTATCACCGTATCGGCACCATGAGATTTCGCTAGTTCCAAGCCGTTTATTGGGTCACCTTTCAGATCATAGCGATTGTAGTGCGCATTGATTGCCGCGAATGCAATTGATTTCTCGAATGGATTGTCCGAGAAAATCATCTGAGATAGATCCTGTAGTTTCCTACCACAGTAATTTCCGGAGTCCGGCAAATCCCTGCAACCATTGCTCCCCCGCACAGCCGTGTGACACAGACCCGTACCCTTGGAACCTTCAACAGCAGTCCAGTTGATTCCTATAAGAACGCGATGCGCTACTCCCTCCACACTACGGACTAGTGATTTGTATATTGCACTTTTAAACGCCATAGACAGTTCATTTCCTGCACATACGATTATGCATTTTTTAAACGACGGATGATCAATTACTTTTTGACACAAGAGAAAGAAGGGACTGGTGCAATATTAACCAAATAGGTTTCCGACACTTACAACGCTTCCACTCCTGTTTCCCCCGTCCTAATCCGGTATGCACTTTCTACTGAACTCACAAAAATTTTCCCATCCCCGATTGTTCCTGTCTGGGCAGCCGCTTGAACAGCTTCTATCACGTGTTCCGAAAGCCCATTTTCCACAACAATTTCGATTTTCAGCTTAGCTACAAAATCAACTTCATATTCCTTGCCCCGATACACACCAGAATGGCCTTTTTGTCGCCCGAATCCCTGGACCTCAGTTATGGTCATTCCTTTCACTTCCATTTTTTGGAGAGAGTCTCTTACTTCATCAAGTTTGAACGGCTTAATGATGGCTTCGATTTTTTTCATGACGCTACCTGCGTGAAGACTACGGTTTTCAAACTTCAACCATAAATGAGATCGCTCATATTTTCTTAATCTGTATCAATTCAAGAATTTTTCTATTCTTCCATATGTTAGATTATGAAAACAAAGCCGTGTCCCAAACTTCCCAGGAGAAAGAGTCCGAACCTTAATTTTGTTGTGTTGTTTATCTACTTTGTGTTCTCTAGTTAGGGCCTGATTATCCCGTTCGTGAGTGTAAAAAAATATTGCTAAGATATTTATCGAGACAGGATGATATATTGCGGACAAATGGTCGGCCCAAATCGGTGACTATCAGGCGATTTCCCTCCACCTTTACTAGGTCATCTCCAATCATAGTATTGAATGCAGTGACGTTGACTACCGCAGTATCTTTGTTCAACCCAACATTTTCTAGGTCGACAAAATAATGACACATGAGACTTTCAATTGCCAAACGGCGGCAGCGGTCCTCTGTGGTGAGAGATACTCCACGCTCCGTCGGCAATGTATTGTGGTGTATCTTTGACCTCCATACATGTAGCTCTGGACTATTTTGGACATAACCCTGAGGCAAGGTGCCAATCGCAGATGGTCCGAAACCTATTATGGCGTCAGCGTTATCGACGGTGTAACCTTGAAAATTGCGCCTTAACCCGTGAGTTCTTGCCGCGAGCGCCAATGGATCGTTTGGAAGGGCAAAGTGGTCTTGCCCTACCGGAATATATCCATACCGACTAAGTACAGTTGCAGCCGCTTCCGCTTGCTCCCTTCGAAGGACTATATTTGGCAAATCAGTTCGACGAATCATGCGCTGGTGCTTTTTTAACCATGGAACATGTGCATAAGGGAACACGGCGACCCGGTCTGGTTTCAATTTTGTTGCTAGTTCCACCGTACGGACCACATTGTCCGTGTTTTGGTGTGGAAGCCCGATCATCAGATCTAAATTAATAGAAGTGATTCCCGCATTACGTAAATTTTCTACTGCTTCACGAACTGTTTCAAAACTTTGAATTCGATTGATCGCCTGCTGCACTCTTGGCGTGAAATCCTGTACTCCGACGCTTGCGCGCGTGACACCTGACTTCGAAAGAATTTTAATGAGCTCAGGATTCAATGTTCGGGGATCAATTTCTATAGCTATGTCTGCATCCATAGCGATAGCAAAGCGGTTGCGTAGCTGGTCTAGCAAATCAGAAAAATCTTTTGGCGAGAGCATAGTGGGGGTCCCACCACCCAAGTGAACACTTGCCACAAGCATTTTTGTGGGAAGCGCTTTGGTTACAATCTCAATCTCGGATCGTAATGTCTCCGCATACCTTTGGATGCGTTCTGGTTTTCCAGTAATTGTTGTACTGCAACCGCAAAACCAACAAAGGCGAGCGCAATATGGAACGTGAAGGTAGAGTGACAGCGTGGAGTCCTTTGGTATCTGGTTAAGCCAGATAGCGTAGGTTTTGGGTCCAATTTCCTTGTGGAAATAAGGGGCAGTAGGATAACTAGTGTATCGTGGAACGGGTTTTGAACTATAGCGTTGCAGTAAATCGGTCATAATATTGACCTGATATTTAACCTAAGTATCCGCTTTTTATGATCCAAGTGAATCGCTCTAGATCGCTTATATGTGAAGACTTGGTACTCGTAGTTATGAGTTGTGCTCAATTGGCAAACTGGAAGACCAGTAACTAAAAAATACGGTTGAAGAAAACCACATGTCTATTGGTGCGTACTTAACTTAGATCAAAGCTCTAATTCGTTGCCGTATTAGGTTGAGCGAGAGAATATCTAATTGGCGGAATATTGGACTAGTTGGTTGTCAGCAATTGTTTCTATGCCGCTTTGGATCGGTTGGTTGTGTTCATAAAAAACCTAAACGTTGGTCCCTGACAGCAGACACCAAGGCAAAGGGTGTTGGCTGAACCATTTCGATAACGGCGAACAAAAGGAGGTTGCTCTTGGCCAACAGTGAGACACTCGGGAAGACAGGTCATTCCATGACTCATCCAACCGGATGGCGTCGCTGGTTGTATTCAACCAATCACAAAGATATCGGAACCATGTATTTGGTGTTCGCCGTCATTGCTGGTGTGATCGGAACCGTACTTTCCTTAGCCATAAGAATAGAGTTGAGCGCACCCGGGGACGGCATTTTTGGGGGAGATCATAATTACTATAATGTGGCGGTCACCGCGCACGCGTTGGTAATGGTATTTTTCATGGTTATGCCTGCAACGCTTGGCGGTTTTGGAAATTGGTTTGTGCCAATCATGATTGGTGCGCCAGATATGGCGTTTCCTAGACTTAACAATATCGCTTTCTGGCTATTGATTCCCTCCTTTACGTTACTCATATCCTCTCTTTTTGTGGAAGGCACACCGGGTGGACTTGGGGCTGCAACCGGTTGGACGGTTTATCCTCCATTGTCGAGCTCTAGTGGCCATCCAGGACCAGCCGTCGACTTGGCGATTTTTAGCCTGCACCTAGCTGGCGTGTCCTCAATTTTGAGTTCCATCAATTTTATCACGACTATTCTCAACATGCGCGCACCCGGGCTTACGATGCATCGTATGCCACTCTTTGTTTGGTCTATTTTGGTAACAGCCTTTCTTTTGTTGCTGTCGATCCCAGTTCTTGCTGGTGCAATTACCATGCTTTTGACAGATCGTAATTTTGGAACGGCATTTTTTGAATCTTCGATGGGGGGAGATCCAATTTTATTTCAGCACCTGTTCTGGTTTTTTGGACACCCTGAAGTTTATATATTGATCTTGCCCGGTTTTGGAATTGTATCTCAAGTGGTGTCCACCTTTTCAAGAAAGCCAGTCTTTGGTTATCTTGGTATGGCGTACGCGATGGTAGCAATTGGTTTTATTGGCTTTCTGGTGTGGGGCCACCACATGTATACGGTTGGGATGGATACGGATACACGAGCGTTTTTCATGTTGGCGACTTTGGTAATAGCGGTTCCAACTGGCATCAAAATTTTTAGTTGGATTGCTACCATGTGGGGCGGTT
>CAJWOI010000094.1 GCA_913044255.1 uncultured Alphaproteobacteria bacterium | reverse complement strand
TTCCAATTGCTTCATCCCCGCCCTCTGCAAAAGCAGAAAGCTTACCACTGGCGGAGTTTTACTCCGGCCTGCAACCACACTATCTGGCCGCTTCTCAGTGGTGGATTATTGCTCCGGCGTTCTCACATCAAGGGTATAGTTGGTCATTTAATCCCTTTTGGTGGTAAGTCACCAAATTTACCATTCATTGCACTAACGAGATAATGTATTCCATAATCTCGTTGTTTTTTTACTGTGACAGGGTATTTCTTCTTCCCTGTTTTTTTATCAATGGGAACTGTTAACCGACTTCCACCACTTCTTGTATCTGTTGCACGAAGATAGATGTTGTCGTTGGTGGGTTCACAAATCTCCTTGTTACTCCATCCCTTCAAGGTAAGGACTATTGCATTATATCCATTCTGGAGAACATCTGGTCTAGGATAATCGTGGTGCAGTTCAGAGGTTTTTACAGGTTGCGTAGGGATCCCAGAACCCTTGTTTGGTGACTATCTCATTCACACCTAAACTCTCTAACTCAAGTGCAAGTTTAAGATACTGAAACCACATTCGGTAAATTTGGATACCTTTATCCAAATGCCAGGAGTTCCAATCGCTGCGGGCCCAAACTTATGGCCACTGAAACGGCCAGGAAACTCGGCATACTTTGAACCCGGTGACTCCTTTAAATTCGTTGTCTTTTGGTACAAAATCATAAGGTCGATCAAACTCTCCTGCCATATTATTGTTTGTTTAGTATGCTCAGTTGTGCCACCTTTTTTTCGAAATTTCCGCTGGTTGCAGCGGCGCCAACCTTTACCAGAGGAGCAGGAAGATGCAGCCTGATTCAAGCGTTTTGTCCTATCTGGAACGTTGCCCTTATAATTTAGATAGCGAAAAGAACTCTCAGAATGCGGTCGCGTGGGAGCATCGTGCTGACTACGTGAGCATTTCAGAATTGGTACTACGGTCTGGCGCTGCGACTGAGTTGGGTCGTCAGTTGCAAGGTAGAACTGTCGCATTGTCAGGATACCTGGCTCCTTCTCTTAAAAACTGTTCCTCTACATTTCTTCTTACGCAGGGCTCCAGCTTGCCCTGCATGTTATGTGGGAATGTTCATAAAATTGGTGCGGAAATCCGCATTGTTTTGCTCAAGCCCCAAGAAGCCAGCGATATGCCCGTGAATGAACCCGTGATAATTACTGGTCAATTGAATCTGGATTATAAAGAGGGGGTTCACTTGGCTGCGGCAACTCTACGTGCTCTTGCACCCGCCCAAGGTGTTGCACATAGAAATCGCACCTGGCGTGCAGAAGTTGCCCGCCGTACCCAGCAACCAATACGTCCGTATCAATGGAAGGCGATACAACGCGGAACTGCTGCGCCTAGGGTCATAGGCGACGGATTTGCCGAGTTCATAATTCGAAACGGTCATATTCATACACTTAATAGTGCTGCGGAGACTGTTGAAGCTGTAGCCGTGCGCGACGGCCGGTTCCTCGCCGTTGGCAGCGATGAAAGTGTAAATGTTTACGCGGGGCCCGATACCCAGATCATTGATCTAAAGGGCCGTGCTGCAATTCCTGGGCTAATTGACTCCCACATCCATCAGATATTTCACGCATTTAATGTTCGTTCGGTTGATCTATTGGGAGCCCGTTCCATTGCCGATGTTGTGAAGCTGATTTCCGAACGTGTTTCTTCAACTCCAAAAAATGAATGGGTACAGGGTTCCTCTGGCTGGCATGAAAGCCTGCTTGCTGAAGGGCGTTTGCCGACCCGATGGGAACTGGATGAAGTATCGCCGGATCACCCCGTCATTATTCCGCGTGGTGGCCACGTGGTCGCCGTTAATTCTAAAGGGCTTGAGCGAGCTGGTATTACCAAGGATACGCCTGACCCCCGAGGCGGAGTAATCGTGCGAGATAAAGACTCTGGTGAGGCAACAGGTGTGCTACTGGAAACGGCGGCTTATTTTGCCCGCCGTGTTGCACCGGCTATGCCGCCGCCAGAAGAAATGGACAACTTGCTTGCACAGGCAATGGCTGAACTCAACAGCTACGGAATAGTTGGTGTCGTTGATCCGGTTATCGACGAAACAACACTCGCATCATATTGTCGTTTGAGGGATGCTGAAAAAATTACCGTTCGCACTGACCTTCTTTTCAAGGCCGACAGCAAGGAGGAAACCCGGAAGGGTATAGCCTTGATGAAGAAGCAACAAAGTGATTCCATGCTTCGTTTTCCAGGCATCAAGTTCATGGCTGATGGTGGTGTAGAGGGCGCCAGACTGCGTGAGCCATATCAGATTGTACCAGGCGAACAGCCTCGTCCCGATTATCATGGTCTGCTTATTATGCCGCCCGGAGGCGAGGAGGAGTTTGTAGAATGTCTCAGGCTAGTTGCAGAAGCAGGTCTCCAGGCTCAAGTCCACGGCGTTGGTGACGAAACAATCGACGTGATCATTCGGTCTTATGAAAAGGTTAATGATGAAGTACCCATTGATGGGCTCCACTGGTGTCTTATGCATGCCTTCCTGCCTTCGGAGGAGGCTATAAAAGCGATGCATGATCTCGGAACTATGGTAACCGTCCAGGATCACCCCGTCCTCCTTGGTCATAACCAAAAGCGTTGGTGGGGAGAGAAACGGGCCGAACAGGCAATTCCAATAAGAAAGCTGATTGATAGTGGTCTGCTGGTTGGTGGCGGGTCCGATGGGCCCGTCGTACCCGTGGATCCGTTTCTTTCCATGTGGTGGATGACAACGCGGCAAACCCTCCTTGGCTATGCCTTGGGTCCAAGTCAGGCTATTACGCCAGAAGAAGCGCTGGAACTTTACACTATCAACAATGCTTACATACTTGGGGTTGAAGAAGAGAGAGGTTCTATTGAACCGGGGAAATTGGCCGATATGACAATTCTATCCCAGGATATTCTCGACATAGATCCCGACGAAATTCGTAACACCAAAGCGTTAATGACAATGGTTGATGGAAAAATCGTCTATAAAAGAGACTTTTGAAGTGGCAAAATTCTAAATATTTCCGATGATATTAGAGCTCCTGAACGGCAAGGGAAATGGATCAGGAATTAATAAACTTTGACGAAGTAGGCGTAAGCTTTGCAAACGAGCAAATTTACGACAAAATTTCCTTTGATGTTCATGCAGGAGAGTTTGTGTGTATCCTTGGTCCTTCCGGTTGCGGTAAGTCCACATCACTGAGGATTATGGGTGATCTCCTGGAGGTGACTACGGGTGAGGTGACCGTAGACGGGCGTCCTCCAAAAGAGTCGTGGCGTGAGTTGGCCTATGTATTTCAATCCCCCAGGTTGGCACCCTGGCGGAACGCAATCGATAACGTTACATTGGGAATGGAACTCCGCTTTGATGGAGTGACAAAATCCAAAATGCGCAAGCATGCTGAGGAACTTCTTACCATGGTTGGTCTGGAAAACGACATGGAAAAATTTCCTTCCATGTTATCAGGTGGAGAACGTCAAAGAGTGGCCATTGCCAGAGCGTTATCCGTCGATCCTAAAATAATTTTAATGGACGAGCCATTTTCCGCCCTCGATTTGAATACTCGTCGCAAGATGCGTGAGGAAATCGTTAGCATCTGGGAACAAACGGGCAAGACCATTGTCTTTGTTACCCATGATATCGACGAAGCCCTTACTTTGGCGGACAGAATAATTCTGATGTCCAATAAGCCTACAAATGTCATGGAAGTTATTGAGTTGGACGAACTGCGTCCGCGGATAATTGACGACTCAGGGGTTCTGAAGGCGCATAAGAAAAAGTTAGTAAACCTATTCCGGAGCCTTGAGCCCGGTTATGAAGAAGGAACCTAAATAAGGGAGAACCAACTATGAAAAAACTATTTCTAGGATTCGTTGCCGCAGGCACTCTTCTCATTGGCGGGTTTGCCACGGCAAAGGAGAAGATCAGCTATGCCTATCTTTTAGATCCGTCCATGGAGGGAGTATTTCATGGTATCAAAAGCGGTGTGGTAAAATCTGACAAGATTTCAATTGAGTTTCACCCATTGGCAATACCGGCGTTGATCCAGTCAACACCTGCAAAGAGATTTGATGTGATTATGAACGCAGTAATGGCAATTCCGTACGCCAAAGCCAAGGGCCTTGATCTGGTTGTTCTGTCGACAGCAATGCGTGCCAGCCCGACAGGAGAAGGCAGTGCCATATGGGTAAAAAAAGATAGCCCGTACAAGACCATCAATGACCTTAAAGGAAAGAAAATGGGCAACTATGCTCTTAAGTCGACAGGTACGACCTGGATCAGGATTGCCCTCTTTAAAAAGTATGGTGTCAATGTTTCCTACAAGAACGGTGATTTCAACTGGGTACAGCTTCCAGGGCCGACACTCCTTAGTGCCCTTGAGACGGGTCGGGTCGATGCGGCAACGCTTATTCACGCCCAAGCGTACAAAGCGGGCCAAACCGGTAATTTTCGGGTCATAACGTATACCGGAAAAGATGTAAAAGAAACTTTGGGAGTTGATGCTGTTGCTGCGGTAAATGTAACTTATCCGGAAAAATTAAAAGCACGTCCTGAGGCATTTAAAGAATTTAACCGAATGCTAAAGGCGTCAGTGGATTATGCAGTAGCTAATCCCAAAAAAGTGGGTAAGGCAATATCCAAGAAGGAGCGAATTTCAGCAGATTTCTTTGAGGCGTGGCTTACACGATTTTCCTCATTTCCGGCAGTCGTTAGCGATACTGACCTCAAGGCATATGAGACAGTCTGGAAAAACGCCAAGGAGCTTGGGATGATGAAGATGGGCTATCCAAAAGCTGCGTCAGTAGTTTGGGAGCATGCAATCCGGGAATAAAGTCGTTCCTAAAGAGCGTATGGTTAAGATTTCTCAATATATAGTCGCGCGTCGATATTCCCGGCGCGCGGCTTATATCTTTACCGCCGTCTGTCTTGCTGCATGGGCTATATATAGTTCAATAGTAGAGGCTTACTTAATGCCCGGCCCGGTACCGGTTGCAATAAGATTTGTTGAATTCTTCACGGATATTCATTCTGTCATCCATATGTTTTGGTCTTTTGCACACATACTTAGTGCAATATTTATTTCGTTCATTATAGGAACAGCATTGGCATTTCTGCCGTTCTATTTTCCAGTATTTCGACTGATGGTTAACAACAGGCTCACGCCTTTTCTTAATTCATTTCCAGGGATTGGTTGGCTTTTGCTATCAATCATTTGGTTTGGGATTAACGATTTTACCGTCATATTTTCCATCTGCGTGGTGTTGATACCATTTGCGGTCATTAACATGCGGGAAGGGCTCGATAATCTCGATAACGAACTTATCGAAATGGGACTGAGCTTCGGGCGCCGTCCTCTACGGCAGTTCACGAAGTTACTCTTACCCTCCCTGTACCCGTTTATGTTTGCAACTTTCCGGATCATTTTTGGGGTGTCCTGGAAAGTCGCGTTAACCGTAGAATTGTTCGGCGGAGATAAAGGGCTTGGCACACTTCTAAACCTCGCCCGGCAGGATTTTGACACAGCCCTCATTCTGGTCGTCATTTTGATAATTATCATGTTTGTTTACAGCACTGATCGACTGGTTTTTACACCAATCCAGGGATTGCTCGCGAAGCACCATGGAACAGATTAAAACACAAAGTAGAGTCAGGAAGGGCTTCAACTGGAACCGCCTTTTGGAGCGCTCAATGGGCGAACTACTTGGAGTTGGAGCCTTAATTGGCTGGTGGCTGATGTCACTCAATTTTCCAAGCTATATCGTTCCAAGTCCCCTGAAGGTTGCCGAGAATATTGGTTTGCTGTTCTTTGACCCTGAATTTATGGATGACACTGCGATAAGCGCTCTGCGCGTCGCCACTTCTGTCTTTGTTTCCGTGCTGCTGGGGTCAATACTGGCATTGGGAGTCCATTGGTCACCAGCGCTTTACGGTATTGTGCACGATCGGATCAAACCGTTTCTGAATTCATTCCCATCTGTTGGTTGGGCAATTCTTGCGGTAATTTGGTTTGGCAATTCGAGTTTCTCGGTAATTTTTGTCCAAGTTGCAATTCTTACACCATTCTGCCTGATCAACGTGTCGGAAGGTTTGCGTGAACTGGATATGGAACTCCTGGAAATGGGGCGTAGCTTCACTCGCCGTTACCCGCGGCGGTTCTGGAAAATTATAATACCTTTGTTGCTACCTTACATTATATCGGCGATGCGTATCGCTTACGGCGTTGGCTGGAAAATTGCCTTGATATCGGAACTATTTGGCGCGGATTCTGGAATTGGTTTTATTATGCTGCGCGCACAAATTTTGGCGGATGCTGCAATGGTTTTTGCATGCTGTTTTGCAATAGTAATCATTTTCATGGCTGGTGAAAAACTTATCATTAATCCACTCTCTCGATTGGGTGAGAGAAAATAATTTTAGGCAATTGATCTAATCGAATTTTTACACGCAGGAGTTTGAATTTTGTCTCAGGTGGAAAACGATACTGTTGTTAAAACGAGTTCAGGGATACTTGAGGGTGTTGTAGAAGAGGGTGTGGTGGTTTTTCGCGGTGTTCCCTATGCAGCCCCGGTTAATGGTGAAAACCGTTTTAGTCCACCTCAGCCATTTGAACCTTGGGACGGAATTAGACCAGCAATTGAAGACGGGCCAATTCCACCGCAGCGCCCCTCCCGACTGGCTGGAGTAATGGGAGATTTTGATTTTCCCTATGACGAAAATTGTTTGACACTGAACATTTGGACTCCCGCTCTGGACAAATCTGATTGTCCCGTGGTTGTCTGGATACATGGGGGTGCATTCGTTTCAGGCGCTGGATCCTTGCCCTGGTACAATGGTGCCAAACTTGCCGGAGACCACAATTTGGTGGTGGTCAGTGTAAATTACCGACTGGGTGCATTGGGCTTTCTTTATCATCCAGAAGTTTCCGCTGGTAATCTGGGGCTCCGGGATCAGGTTGCCGCCCTTGAATGGGTTAAGTCACAAATTGCCGTATTTGGAGGAGATCCCGACAATGTAACATTGATGGGGCAGTCAGCTGGTGCAATTTCTGCATATGCCTTACTCGCTAATACGCACGCGCGAGATTTGTTTCAACGGGTAATTTTGCAGAGCGGCCGCTTCAGCAGCTTTGAAACCCCTGAATCGGGTAGCGCTGCTGCAGTTGCATTAGCAGAAATTGCGGGTGTCGAAATTGGGAAATTGAAAAGCCTCCAAGTTGAGGAAATTTTAGATGCGCAATCTGAATTAGCGCGGCAGAAGGCTGATTTTGCGGCAACAAATATTCCAATTCTGCCTATTATTGATGATGATTTAATTCCAAAAAATTTTCACGAGGCTGCTGTCGACGGTGCCAAGGGCAAAGAAGTAATGCTCGGTTCAACCCATGACGAAATGTATGCATTTCTGGCTGGTGTACCAGAGATCACCGGAGCATCTGATACTCAGGTCGAAGCGGTCTTCAAACGGGAATTAGGTGATAAGTGGCTTGATGGGCTAAATTTTTGTCGAAACCGCAGGCCAGGTGCTGGCCCATTGGAACTCCTTAGCTTGTGTCTCAACGAGACCAACTTCGCCGGCCAAACCGCTGAATTTGCGGAGCGGTTAGGTTCTGCCGGTATTTCCGCCTGGTTATACCGGTTTGATTGGTTTGCACCAAATAGTCCTTTCGGCGCCTGCCACTGTATTGAACTTCCCTTTATTTTTAACACCTTTGACAAATGGCAACCGCCAATGATAGCAGGGATAGATCAAAATGAAGCCGAGGCATTGGCTCGATTAATTCAAAAAACGTGGGCCAATTTTGCCAGAAATGGAGACCCCAATCATGAGGGACTGTTGCAGTGGCCGGCCTATAATAAGGGGGACAGATCAGAACTCCGTTGGGGTCGATTTATTGAAGTGGTTAGGCGTCCTGAGGGTCTGAACATAAAATTTTTTGGGAGAGATACATAAATCAATAGCCATTAGAAATTTTTGAAGAGGCTATCGGCATCCATACGCCAGACACAATAATTATTCTTTTGGGCCTGGTTTGGAAATAATTATTAAATACAAAACATTGCTAACGCTAGCCTTCTAAAATTAATCCAGTACCGGCGTCTTTTCGACATCCAGTCCACCTGATCCGACAATAAAGCCAGCAATTTTTTCCACACCCTCATTCTCTTTCAGGTTTGTAAAGTAAAATGGTTTATCACCCCGCATTATTTTGGCATCACGTTCCATAATTTGAAGGTCAGCACCTACAAACCTTGCAAGGTCGATCTTATTGATCACCAGAAGATCTGAACGGGTTATTCCTGGGCCACCTTTTCGGGGAATTTTGTCACCGGCAGAGACATCAATCACGTAAATTGTGATATCGGCCAGCTCTGGTGAAAAGGTTGCCGCCAAATTATCTCCACCTGATTCGATAAACAAAATATCAAGGTCAGGAAATTTTCCATTCATTTCTGCAACCGCTGCGAGGTTCATGGAAGCGTCTTCGCGGATTGCAGTGTGCGGACACCCCCCTGTCTCTACGCCCAGGATCCGATCTGGTGGAAGTGCACCCGATTTGGCCAAAAATTCAGCGTCTTCTTTGGTATAAATATCATTGGTGAATGGAAGGATGGCACATACCACGGACGTGGCACTTTAACTTGGTCGGATGGAAGAGTGACGGAAGGTATATGGGAGAACGATGAATTTCTCTATGCCAAGAAACTCTCACCCATAGTAACTACACAGAAAACCTGTCCCGGCACCTACAAACCCACATGGGACAACTGTACCGGCACCAGAACCTTTCACAGTGGTTCAAAATATGTGGGTCAATGGAAGTCAGGCAAACAACATGGGCAGGGGATGGTCTCGCGGTGACCGCGTAAAACATCACGCTGTCGATTGCGGCATTGCTCTTCCAG
>CAJWOI010000093.1 GCA_913044255.1 uncultured Alphaproteobacteria bacterium | reverse complement strand
ACGGAAAGCGCCGCCAATCGCATACGGCATCTCGTCGACACCCAAAAAGGGGCCGTAGCGCTCCGGCTCGCGATCTCGGGCGGTGGTTGCTCTGGATTTCAGTATGCCTTCTCTCTCGACCACAAACATAAATCAGATGACTTAGTGATTGAACGTAGCGGTGCATCTGTGGTTATTGATGGTATGTCCGTTGCATTGCTTAAAGATTCGCAGATAGACTGGCAAGAAGATATTGCGGGGTCGAATTTTGTGGTCAAGAACCCAAACGCTACGGCAATGTGTGGTTGCGGAACTTCGTTCTCCGTTGGATAACTATACTAAGATTGACGGATCACGTTGAGCCCGCCGGCGACGGGCTTTTGACTGTCAGAAATTTGTTTCCGCAGTGAAATGTTCGATGAAAATTGCTACCTGGAATGTCAATTCTATAAGAGCCCGCCTGCCCAATGTGATCGAATGGCTTGGTAAGGCCTCTCCAGATGTGGTGCTGCTACAGGAAGTTAAAACCGTCGCCGAAAACTTTCCAACACACGAATTGGAGGAACTGGGATTTAATTGTGCGGTTGCAGGACAGAAATCCTATAACGGTGTTGCGATTCTTTCCAGGTTTCCAATCCAAGACATAATAAAACGCCTTCCCGGAGATGGCGAAGACAACCAGGCGCGCTATATCGAGGCGTGGATTGATGCCGGAAGTGGAGGAATGCGCGTCGCCTCGATTTATTTGCCCAATGGCAACCCTATCAATTCCCCTAAATACCCATACAAACTAGCGTGGATGGATCGTCTGCAATCGCATGCCTCCCACCTACTAACAAATGAAGAAGCGGTCGTATTGGGTGGCGATTACAATGTGGTGCCGTCAGATGACGACGTTTATGATCCAAAAGGATGGGAGGGCGACGCGCTGTGTCGGCCAGAAACCCGTGCCCGATTCCGCGCAATTCTATATCTAGGGTATACTGAAGCCTTCCGTGCACTTAATACCGAAATCGGACATTATACATTTTGGGACTATCAGGGCCGAGCCTTCGAGGCTGATCGAGGCTTGAGGATTGACCATTTTCTCCTCTCACCCCAGGCCACGGACCGCCTAAAATCGTGTAAAATTGACGTCGTGCCACGTGGGCGCACCAAGGCTTCTGACCACACACCAGTCCTGTGTGAACTCGCCAACTAGTATACCGCCCATTATTGTGCAGGTTCGATAAAACCCGGCGCCTTGTTTGTAACATTATGTTCTAGGTCTCTTTAACGTTAGCTCACTTCCAGAGTCGGCCCTCCTGGGGCAAGGCGGACTGTTGGGCGAACATTTTGAAACGGCAAAGCCAAATTGTCAGCAGCATTTGGCCCGGGCGAAGCCGCGATTATAATTTCCCCTGCTAGCTCAGAAAAATCGGCGCGAAAATGTACGGAACTTTTCAGAACTAAGATAGCTCGCGCCGACGGTTCGATCTTAAGATGGTGAAATATGGCCTGGTCGGCCAGCTGCATCTTTTTTGAAGATACCAATACCTCGATACCACCAATTTTAAGCGCTGCCATCGGACCAAGTTCCATACGTGCGCCGCCAAACATGGGTCCAGTGCCGGTAATCCTTCCGTCACCAATGCTTTGAACACGAAAAACACTTTTAAACGGTATCTCCCCATCCCAACGGGAGAGGGCGCCGAGCGAAATTTCAATTTCCTTTCCCTCGCCCGCCTGATGCGCGAGTTGGGCGGATTCTGGGTCAAAAATTAAACCGATCGCCGAAGAATTCGCACCAGCATCAACCAGCGCCCTTAACATCCCAATTGTATCCGAGTTACCACCGGCACCCGGATTGTCCTGGGTATCTGCGATAACTACTGGTTTTAACGTGCTACCCATGGCGTACCGAACCGCCTCGTCCGGTGCATAGATTTTTCCTTGGAATTCAGACTCTGCTGAAAGTACAGATTCGGCTAATTCATGAGCAGCCTGATCGGCGCTTTGCTGGTCATCCGCATAGGCAAGTATAGCAGGCCCCACCTCATGGATATCGGATGGCGGGAAACCAGTGGCGAACGATAAAGACCAGACCCTTGAGTGTCGGTGTTCGATGTCCTCAAGACTTTTGTAGAGACTGTGACAGGGTTCAGTCAGGCTAGATTGCCAAATCAACGGAATTAAAAAATCAAGTTTACTCACTGATTTTGCGGGCCTTTTGCCCGTCATGATTTTCTCCAGCAAGATTGCCGTTCGTCTACCTGTATCAGCCATGTCAACGTGCGGATAGGTTCTATATGCGACCAGTGCATCTGCCTGCAAAACCATCCTGGTTGTGATGTTGGCGTGCAGATCCAGGCTCGCGATTAGAGGCACCTGAGGACCGATCAACCGTCGAACTCGGTCCAGAAGTTCACCTTCACCGTCCTGACTATGCTCGGTAACCATAGCACCGTGAAGGTCCAAATATACCGCGTCCACCGGCAAGGAGTTTGCTAAACGGTCCAACATGGACCCAGCTACCCTTTCAAAGGCGTCGGCAGTAACGTGAGATGATGGGCTAGCAGAACACCACAACAAGGGGATCGGTGAATGACCAAGCGTCATGCTAGCGTTTATAAAACCCGATATGCCGAGGTTAACACCCTCAAAAATATCAAAAATCTTTTCGCCTTCAGTCAGAGCTGGCCATCCATCCGCTTCAACAAAATTCTGATACACTGCTTTCTCAGGAGCAAACGTATTTGTCTCATGATGGAACCCTCCCACAGCAATTTTCATGGGACACCTACTTGTTTTGTCTTTTTTGTTGATCCATAGCCTTTTGGTTCCACCATTTTTGGCGAAGCGACCCGTATTGATCAGTTGATACAATATACGATCTTCGAAGATTCTTATTCGAGAACCAGTTTAACGATCCTCCCTACTTCCAAGCGTACATTAGAATCAATGGCATTTAGTACCCGAAAGCGTTCCAGTTTAAAACTGGATACTGCCATCCGTTGAGCAAGTTTCTCTTGGGTCTCCCCATCCGTCACTCGATGCAGGGCTATCCGGAGTGGTTTAACAGTTAATGCTTCAGCCCTACTTAAGCGCCGAAAAGACAATGCTGTGTGTTCGACTTTCCGACGTCTTTCTTTCGAGAAATTACTTGGAGTTGCAAAAAGAAACCGATAAATAAGTCGAGAATCAAAGCCTATTGCTACCAAACGTAAAACTATATTCCCCGAACCACCACGAGGATGTATCACCGCGGTGGCCGCGGGAAAGCCATTAATATTTAATGTCTCCAGCCTGGACAAAGCCTGGCCTTGAGCCCAATCGTTGCGAAGATAGTTTGCCACGGACTGTCCACCGCGATTATCAAAATCAAACTGAAGTGCCTCCCCATCGTTTCCTTTTGCAACGACGCTTTTTTGACCATTCAATATAGTAAACCCGTCTGGCGCAACAAATTCAAACCGAAGAACAGGATGAATAAAACGACTACCCCTCACAAATCCCTGCTTGGGATCATCCCCGAAAAGTAGTCCATCAATTTTATTTAAATATAATTTCGAAGCCACTATGGGATCCGTCACCCTGTGGTCTTGAGCCAATTCTACAGCACGCGTAACCCGTTTTTCCGTACGTGGATGCGTCGCAAAAAAATCAAAGCCTTGCTCTGGAGCGACCTCTCTGATTTTAGCCTCTAATCTCGAGTGTGCCTCAAGTTTCCGCAAAAAGGTTGATACTGCCCGTGGCAAAAACCCGGCACGAGCTAGATACCGTACACCCAACTGATCCGCCTCAAACTCATCGTCGCGCGAATAGGCTTGAAGCGCAGCGAATGCTCCCACCTCTCCTACTTTGTGAAGAACCGAGCTTCCGGTCACTGCTCCAAGAACAACCAGACCCAAATTTGCCAAGACGCTGTTTCCGACCCTATCCGCACTGTGGCGCGCGGCCACATGCCCAATTTCATGTGCAATCACACCAGCAAGTTCCGCCTCATTGCTTGCCAAAGCAAGTATGCCGCGGGTGATGTACACATATCCCCCGGGAAGAGCAAAAGCATTCACAAGGGGGGTATTAAGTACGGTAAAAGTAAAACGAGCGTTGGGCGTTTCCGAAGTCTGCACCAAAAATTTTCCTATAGAGTTCACATAGGACAAAATTTTGGGATCTGCATAGTTACCCCCAAACTGCTCAAGAATTTTTGGATGCTCCTCTTTGCCAATCCGTGCCTCATCGGAAGGAGACATGAAGAGGTCAAATAAATCTTGTGCACGAGCACTGCTGCACATAACAAAACAGGCGACCGCACCCGCTACAATCAACGCAGAGCAACGCAATGAACCGTCCTTACTTCGTGCAAAATAGAAACGAAATGGGTTAAGTGCACGTCCTATCGACAACTTCCTCAATGCAAAACTCAACTATCAGCGTAGCACTTAACCTCTGCTTTAGCACCGGGATGCGTCACCGCACCACCCCGCGCAGAACCCACGAGCTGGGAATATTTCCACAATTCCCCAGATTGAAACTCATGATCTTTCGCCTGCCAATCTTTTTTCCTATTACCTAATTCTTCCTCACTGAGAGATACATCCAGCGTCCCCGCCTCTGCATCAATAGAAATTATGTCACCATCCTTCAATAAACCGATGGGTCCTCCAACGGCCGCTTCGGGGCCTACGTGGCCAATGCAAAATCCTCGGGTCGCTCCGGAGAATCTACCATCGGTGATCAACGCGACTTTTTCTCCCATTCCCTGGCCATAAATCGCAGCTGTCGTTGACAACATCTCGCGCATACCGGGACCGCCGCGCGGACCTTCATTTCGGATCACGAACACATCTCCCTCCCCATATTCGCGATTAGATACCGCCGCAAAAGCATCTTCCTCACATTCAAACACCCTTGCCGGTCCGCTATGCTGGAGGCGTTCCATTCCCGCAACCTTCACGATCGCGCCGTCCGGCGCTAGATTGCCCCGCAAGCCCACCACACCGCCTGTTGGCGTTAGAGGGGAATCGGTCGTGCGAATAACGTTTTGTTCAGCAGGAAAGGCAAACCCGTCAAGGTTTTCAGCAATGGTTTTCCCAGTAACTGTCATACAGTCACCGTGCAAATAACCCCCATCCAGAAGTGCCTTCATTAGCACCGGCACTCCACCTGCCTCATAGAGATCTTTCGCGACATATTTGCCGCCGGGTTTAAGATCAGCGATATAGGGTGTTCGCTTAAAGATCTCAGCAACATCAAATAGGTCGAAGTCGATGCCAGCTTCATTGGCCATGGCAGGAAGGTGCAAGCCCGCATTCGTCGAGCCACCAGAAGCCGCGACGACAGTTGCAGCGTTTTCCAGAGACTTAAGAGTCACGATATCGCGTGGACGTAAATTAAACTCAATAAGCCTCATCACCTCCCGTCCGGAAGCATCCGCATACTCGTCACGAGAGTCATAAGGCGCCGGCATCATCGCCGAATTAGGCAATGCCAACCCAACAGCCTCGGACACGCAGGCCATTGTGTTGGCCGTAAATTGACCGCCACACGATCCGCCCGTTGGGCAAGCGACCTTTTCAATTTCGAGTAATTCAGCATCGGTCATAGCGCCACTTGAATGCTCACCGACCGCCTCAAAAACATCTTGTATGGTTATGTCTCGGCCATGAAAGCGCCCAGGCATAATCGAGCCACCGTAAAGAAAGACTGCCGGGACGTTCAGACGAAGCATAGCCATCATCATCCCAGGTAACGATTTATCGCAACCAGCTATACCTACCAAACCATCGTAGGCATGGCCCCGGACACACAGCTCTACCGAGTCAGCAATCGCTTCTCGACTTACCAGTGATGCCTTCATCCCTTGATGCCCCATGGCGATACCGTCGGTAACAGTTATCGTGGTAAATTCTCGGGGAGTGCCACCCGTTGCGGCCACTCCTCTTTTTGCGGCCTGGGCCTGTCGACGCAAGGTGATATTGCAGGGAGCGGTCTCATTCCAAGTTGTAGCGACACCCACAAATGGTTGATGAATCTCCGCTTCCGAGAGACCCATAGCGTAATAAAACGCCCGATGCGGTGCACGATCAGGCCCCTCGGTAGCATGTCGGCTGGGTAATTTAGATTTATCAAATTTGGACATAGAGTACGCCTCCGAAAGTCACCAATCAGCCGGACTACAAATACCGGTACAAAGAAAATACTTCGTTTGGGGGCCTTTTGACTAGTCGATTATCTTTCCTAAATTTCAACACCGCGATGCAAAGTGATCAATCGCGCGCAAAGAGCTCGCCATGCGCTCAACGCGGGTCCTCCCACTCTCCCTCCCGCACGATACCGCAAGCAAGAGCAGCATCACCAGAAAACAAGAGTAAGGCGTGCCCGCGCATTTCGATCACGGTGAGCTTATGCGCATCCGCAGTAAGCGTCGGAGGTTTGATCCCATGGATTCCCCCAAGAATTCCATTCTCCGGAACCATCTCGGAGAGAAGATCTCCGATCCTCTGGCCCGGCGCATCTCCAAAAGGATTATACACTTCTCCCGGATTCTTGCAGTCTGGCATCTCATGCAAACGAACTTGGTAGCTCCCATGCGGAACACCCGACAACCGAAAATTCAATGTTACAAGAGTAAGAAACCAGCTATCGACTGCCCATATATTTCCTAACTGACTTCCCTCGTGCCCACTGTCTATCCGCGCCATGTCAACGTAAACTGAGTCCGCAACCGCCGGGGTCGAAAGCAAGACCAAAATACCAGTTCGGGCAAACAGTTTTCTGCAAATTTGTCTCAGATTGGCCGTATGATTTACCATATTTAATACCCGACAAATTTGGCTCTTCGTTTTTCGCGAAATGCGTTTATGGCTTCCTGGTGATCTTCAGTTTTATTGCTCATCATTTCGTACGACAAACCGACATCCATAATGGTATGCGCAAGCTGTTTTAAGCCAATGTTGATTGTTGTCTTGGTCCAACGAATTGCCTGACGAGGGCCGGCTCTTAAACGCCCGACAAACTCCGCAGTGACATTGTTGAGCTCACCTTCCGATACCGCATGATTAATCAAGCCTATTTCCATCGCCTCACGCCCAGTCATCGAATCACCCGTCATCAGGTATTCCTTTGCCCTCGCATAGCCAATCAATTGTGGCCAGATCACGGCGCCGCCATCACCCGCAACTAAACCGACACGGACGTGAGGATCTGCAAATTTTGCGTGATCCACGGCAAAAATAACATCGCAGAATAGTGCTAATGTGGCACCAAGCCCAACCGCTGCCCCATTAACCTTTGCCACAACTGGTTTTTCGCAATCCAACAAGGAAAAAATAATTTGCTTACCCTCGACGACCGTTCGTTCAAAAGATAGAGGGTTGTCGACAGCATCTTGCATCCAATCGATATCACCTCCGGCACAAAAGGCACGGCCCGCACCAGTTAAAACAATAATATCCGAATCTGGATCATGCGCGGCATCTGTAAAAACACGTGAGAGCTCTTCGTGCATCGTACCATTTACCGCGTTCAATTGTTCTGGACGATTTAGTGTCAAATTCAACACCCGATCTTCACACTTGATTAGGATGGTTTGATAATTAGCTTGGTCCACGCACCCGCTCCTATGTACTAGGTTACTTATTTCAAACTGAGCTCAATCTCTCCACAGCTTCATCAAGCTTTTCACGTGCCGTATTAGCCTCAACAAGACGCGCCTTTTGTTCCTCAATGACGTGAGTCGGTGCCTGGGTTAGAAATTTATCATTGCCAAGCTTGTTTCTTATCTTTCGGGCTTCTCCATCTAGGTTCGCGAGTTCCTTTTGAAGACGAGCTCTTTCCTTGGCGACATCGATTACCTCTCCTAAGGCCAGAAATAATGTTGTTTCATCAAATACTATTTGAGCTGCGCCCTTGCCGACATCGTTTCCTTTTTTGATGGTAGATAAACGAGCTAACCGACAAATCGATGACTCGTACATCTTTAATTTAGCAGCGGTCCTTGCGCTTGCTTTGGTACTCAGAAGAGCAACCTTTGCAGAAGCTGGCACATTCATAGTGGCCCGTACCGACCGAATTTCACTGACGAGTCGAACAACCCAGTCTAATTCTTCCTTTGCCGCATCATCCACTGAAATTCCCGTAACGTCTGGCCAAGGCTGATCCATTATTAGTTGTTCTTTCTCATCACCAAATGCCTGATAAAGTTCTTCGGTAACAAATGGCGTGACAGGGTGCAGCATACGAAGTGATTGCATTAACACCCACCCAAAAACTGCTCTCGTCTCCTCTTTTCCTGGCCCATCGTCCCCGTAAAGCACCGGTTTTATTAATTCTAAGTACCAGTCGCAAAAAGTACCCCACACAAAATGATAAAGTGCATCGGCAGCATCGTTAAATCGATATGATTCCATTCCTTCGGAGACCGCAGCGACGGTCTCCACCGTCCTGCCGACGATCCAACGATTTATAGATTCCTTGCATCCATCTGGAACAAAATTCTTTCTAAAATTGCACTCATTCATTTCACCAAATCGGGAAGCGTTCCATAGCTTCGTGATAAAATTTCGATACCCGGCTACTCTTTGCTCCGATAGTTTTATGTCGCGACCCTGTGCAGCCATTGCTGTAAGAGTAAAACGGAGAGCGTCCGTACCGTATTTATCCATCAAAAGTACTGGATTGATGATGTTTCCCTTGGACTTGGACATCTTCTGTCCCTTTTCGTCCCGAACCAAAGCATGGATATAAATGTCGCGAAATGGGACTTCCTTCATAAAATGGAGACCCATCATCATCATCCGGGCAACCCAGAAAAAAATAATATCAAATCCAGTTATGAGCACATCACCAGGATAATGTCGCCTTACTTCAGGTTTTTCTTCTGGCCATCCCAAAGTAGAAAAAGGCCATAACGCAGAAGAGAACCAAGTGTCGAGAACGTCTTCATCCTGCACCAAATCGACTGAATTTCCGTACTCAGCCTTCGCCGCAACACTGGCTTCCGCTTCATCCATCGCGACAAACACGTTGCCATCTGGCCCATACCACGCAGGGATGCGGTGGCCCCACCACAGTTGCCGGGAGATGCAACACGGCTGAATGTTCCGCAT
>CAJWOI010000092.1 GCA_913044255.1 uncultured Alphaproteobacteria bacterium | reverse complement strand
GTTGTATTTCCTGGAATCGTTACAATATCCGCTACACCCCTAAACACAAGCATACGGTCTACGAGACATATCCCTTCCAGTGGCTTCGCCGCAGGACAACGAATTCGCATTTGCTCCTGATTAAGGTTCGCGCCGTAAGCCCCGTAATATATGGTGGTCATCAATTATCTCACCCTTTTCCAACGCCAGAATCATAGCGTCACCTGGCTAGGTCTCCACTAGTACCCATGCGATGCTACGCATTATCACCGCTGTGGACGATTCTTCTCTCATAATTCAGTATGTTAGCTTGATACCCTCAAACCCACTTTTTGATAAATAGGATGTAATTGTTTTTAGTAACAAGTTCGATATAAATTTCGGCATACAGATGTAAGGGAAAATCCCATGGTCGATACCTACAAAGCGCCTCTTGAAGACATGCGGTTCGTACTTCATGAGTTGCTTGATCTCGACCGACTAACGGAAATTGAAGCCTTTGAAGGGACCACTCCTGACTTAATTGATCAAATCCTCGAGGAAGCGGCCAAGTTTGCCGAGGAAGTAGTTGCCCCGTTAAATCAAGTCGGCGACCAACAGGGTGTGCGTCTAGAAAACGGCGTAGTCCGTATGCCTGACGGGTTTGTCGAATGTTATCGAAAATATGTCGATGCAGGTTGGGCGGCCGTATGCGGCGATACCAATTACGGTGGCCAAGGTCTGCCCTGGACGCTTAGTATCGCTCTCAGCGAAATATGGCAGTCCGCAAACATGTCGCTTGCCAACGCCTGGATGCTTACGCAAGGCGCAGTCGAAGCTATTCAGGCACACGGCACTCCCGCGCAAAAAGAGGCTTTTTTACCCAAACTGATCAGCGGTGAGTGGTCGGGTACCATGAATTTGACAGAGCCCAACGCCGGATCCGACGTCGGCGCACTTCGAACCAAAGCTGTTGCCGAAAATGGAGCATGGAGGATAACGGGCACCAAGATTTTCATTACCCACGGCGACCAGGATATGAGCGAAAATGTGGTCCACCTGGTTCTCGCGCGTACACCAAATGCGCCCCAAGGCACCCGAGGAATTTCACTCTTCGTTGTGCCAAAAATATTAGTCAATTCCGAAGGCGAGTTGGAACAACGAAATGACCTGCGGGTGGTGTCCCTAGAACATAAACTCGGACACATGGCAAGCCCGACGGCGGTCATGTCCTACGGGGACAATGAAGGCGCGATTGGATACCTGCTTGGCGATGAGAATCAAGGTATGGCTTGCATGTTCACCATGATGAATAACGCCCGTCTAAATGTTGCTGTCCAAGGCCTAGCCGTCGCAGAACGCGCCTATCAACGCGCAGTACAATGGGCACGGGAACGAATCCAGGGCAATGATATCTCTGGACAATCGACTGACAAAGTCGCCATCATTCGCCACCCCGATGTCCGTCGAATGCTGATGGACATGAGGTCACAAGTCGAGGCAATACGGGCACTTTGTTACTCGGTGGCGGAAGCATTGGACCTCGCAAACGGACACCCTGACGAGGCTATTCGAGAACAGTCTCGCGGATATCTTGACCTTGTGACACCGATTGCAAAGGCATGGAGCACGGATCAGGGGTTTGAAATTGCTTCAATTGGCATCCAGGTACACGGTGGCATGGGCTATATTGAAGAAACCGGAGCCGCCCAATACCTCCGTGATGCGCGCATTACCATGATCTATGAAGGCACAAACGGCATTCAAGCCCTTGATCTAATACGTCGGAAATTGCCGCGAGAAATCGCCGCCACCGAAAAGTTGTTCGAGGAAATGCAGGAGACTTTACGTCACCTTACAAAACATTCGGACCCATTCTTAGTTGCTACGGGTCAACAATTCGGACCTGCAATCGCGGCCCTTGAAAAAGCTACCGAATGGATGCGGGGCACCATATCCACGAATCTTGCGGCAGCAGCGTCTGGTGCAACTCAATACTGTCGCATGTTCGGCTTTATCATGGGTGGCTGGCTACTTGCCAAGAGTGCCTTGCGAGCAACTGCGGCCACGGCGGATGAACAAATACCAAGTAGCACGAGCGCCACAAAAAATCAGATTGCACGGTTCTTTGCCGAACAGCACTTGGGTCCCGCGGCTGCCCTGTTGGGACCAATAACCAACGCCGGTTCTACTGTTATGACGTTTCAGGAGGAAAATTTTTGAGAGCTTCATTTACCCTTTCTTGCGGTGCCACAATGCTCTTGTTGAGCACCGCCTTGAACCCCACGACACCAGCCGAGAGCAACGACACTACCTGTATCGTATTTCTTGATGACGTCGGCACAATGGATACGATGTTCGAAGATGTTTATTTATCATTTGCCATGCACCAAATGGAATTCAAGAACGTTTTGTCCATGGCAGAAGGAAAACCCGCGCGTGTATTCGACCTAGACCTTATTGACATTGATATGCAACGGGAGTTTTTGATGAACTACTGTGAAGAAAACCCAACGCGCGAGTTCACGGATGCCGTAACGTTGCTTTACAAGCAGTTCCCGCAAGCTGACTAAGGCGAATTTATTTTTATTGTAGTGGCCCTGTATGATTAGTACTGCCTAGCAGTCTACCATACGTTGCGCGGCCGCCCTTGGATCGGATAGGCAGGATCCGAAAAACCTGGAGTTGACGGATGGCCCGGAGCAATCAAGCTGTCAATCAAAACTTCATCTTCCGGTCGCCATTCGTGGTTAAAAGCAGCCAGATAGGTTTTCATCTGAGTTAATGTTCTAGGGCCAATAATTACCGAAGTAATAATCGGGTTGGCCAACACCCAATGCATCGCAAAATGAACAGGATCCATTCCACGTGCCCTAGCGTGTTCCACCACTTTTCCGGCAACTAAGAAAGACTCTGGGCGATATTCAGTTTGCATCATCCGTTTGTCATTTCGACCCGCACGGCTGCCACGCGAAGGCTTGCGTCCAGCTTTATATTTTCCGGTCAATACTCCGCGTGCGATCGGACTATAAGGCACGACACCGAGCCTGTGATGCGCACAAACCGGCAATACTTCGATTTCTGGCATGCGGTTCAGAGCGTTATAATAGGGCTGACTCGCCACTGGCTTGTCTACGCCCAACTCTTTGCATAGCCATACCACTTCAGCATGACGCCAAGCCCGAAAATTACTTAGTCCGAAATACCGAATTTTCCCAGCCCTGATGGCGTCCCCGATAGCACGCAAAGATTCCTCGAGCACTGTGTTATGATCTTCCCGGTGAAAATAGTAAATATCGATGTAATCCGTCTGGAGCCGACGTAGAGATTGTTCGAGTTGGTGAGTTATCCAACGCCTGCTGAGTCCACGTTGGTTTGGGTCCTCATCACTGCCAAAGGCTGAGCCTACCTTGGTCGCCAACACCCATTTATCACGTTGTTTCCGGATTAACTTACCAGTGATTTTTTCGGAAATGCCTTTTACATATACGTCTGCAGTATCAATAAAGTTTACGCCGGCATCTCGCGCCATCGAGACAATTGTAGCCGCTGTTTTTTCATTTGTTTGGTCACCAAACATCATCGTCCCCAAGCAAATCGGTGAAACTTCGACGCCGCTGGACCCCAAAATGCGTGATTTCAAATCTACCTCCCGTACTTTTGTGAACCTACGAGAATGTGACGTCTGCAGTCATGGCCACAAACCCCTCTGGGTCAACCGCCCATGTGTGGGCACCAGACTCTGTAGGTAAGCCTTCGACACGGAAGCGCGACCCGGAAAAGAGAGGGCGCCGCGCTCGAATAACTGCCGTCTTAATAGATTCGCTTGGCACTTCGCGGCGCACCAATTCAAGCAGCAGGGTAGCGGTCAAGGGACCATGCACTATTAGGCCTGGATAACCTTCAACGTCGGTCACGTATGGAGCATCGTAGTGAATGCGATGACCATTGAAAGTCAACGCGGAATACCGAAATAGGAATACCGGTTCCGGATCAACAAGGTTGCTCCATTTGGCAGCTATAGCAGGCTGCTCCCCGGGCGGCGCCTTGTTGCCGTTTTTGGCAGCCGATCGATAGACGATGTCATGCTCTTCTTCCAGAGCGAGGCCCTCTGCTGCATGATAGCTGTGTTTAACTGTAACAAGAGCTAGCTGGCCGGAACGCCCATTTTTTTCGGTAACCGAGAGTACCTGAGACTCTCTCCTGATCTCCTCACCAACCCGTATTGGCCCGTGGAAGGTGAGACGATTCCCCCCCCACATACGCCGAGGAAGTTCAACTGGCGGCAAAAAACCACCTCTGGGAGCATGACCATCTTTTGACAACACGGACTGACGGGCAATTTCCGCAAAGAACATCCAGTGCCAACCGGGAGGCAGCGGTTCACCCAGCGCAGGCTCCTCAGGAAGGTCAAACATTGCTGCCATACCCACCACCTGACGCAGTGATACCACGTCACTGTTTTGTTCACGACGACCTATCCAGTCGCTAAGTACAGGTTGTGCGGTCATACTACTATTCCTCAAATTCCTTACGAATTGCGTCACCGTGCTCATCAAGTTGGGGAACCCGTTGATAACTTCTTTTACCATCCGAAAATTGCACCGGCGGGGCAATTACCGTGATCGGGCCACCTGCGGCGGAATACCTTACTGTTTCTAATTGCGGGTGACGCACCAAATCTTCAACGTCATTGAGAGCTCCGCACGCTATTCCTGCTTTCCTTAGCTGGCTCATTAAATCTTCACGTGGCAAGCGCAAAAAACTCGTGCGCACAACCTCGTCTAACTCGGCTCGGTTGCGACCCCGTTTGGACGGAGTATCAAACCGAGAATCCTTTTCCAATTCCGGGCGTTCGAATATTTCTACACATAAGCGCCCCCATTCACGCTCGTTTTGAATAGAAATCAAAACCATCTTCCCATCAGCTGCTGGAAACGCTCCGTACGGCGCAATGGAGGGGTGGTGCAAACCATGACGCCCAAGCGTCTGCCCGGTATGAACCTGATACAAATAAGGGACATTCATCCAATCCGCCATGCCCCCAAATAAAGACACCTTCACACCCACTCCCTCACCAGTTCGCTCACGGTTGAGAAGCGCTTCTAGGATACCCGAATAGGCATTCAGACCAGCCGCAATATCGCATACTGAGACACCGACTCGTCCGGGGCTCTCAGGGCCACCCGTGATGGAGCAAAGCGCAGTCTCTGCCTGAACCAGCAGATCGTAAGCTTTCATATCTGCGTAGTCACCGGTATCCCCGTAACCAGAAATGTCGCAGGTAATCAATCGAGGATGTTCGCGCCGAAGCTCTGCAGAATCAAGTCCTGACCGTGCAGCGGCGCCGGGCAACAGATTTTGGATAAACACATCCGCTTTGCTCAACAAACATTGCAAAAAAATAGCGTCATGGCTGTCCTTAATATTCAGAACAATGGACTCCTTCCCACGGTTTAGCCAGACGAAATAAGCGCTATCACCGTTCACGACATCGTCGTACCCCCTCGCAAAATCACCACCATCGCGTTCTACCTTGATGACACGAGCCCCCGCGTCTGAAAGTCTTGAAGAACATAAGGGTGCCGCCACCGCTTGTTCCAGGGAAACAACTAGCACGTGTTCGAGATTGGGCATGGGATGGACTTACGGGTTAGTCAATAAGATCTGGGCAATCCGAGTACGTGTTGACCAATGTACCCAAGTATCATGTTGGTAGAGATTGGGGCAATCTGATATAGGCGACTCTCGCGAAACTTTCGCTCTATATCGTATTCCTCAGCAAACCCAAAGCCACCAAAAGTTTGCATGCACATATCCGCCGCGTCCCAGGCCGCATCGCCAGCAAGTAATTTCGCCATGTTCGCCTCAGGACCACAGGCCACGCCAGCCTCAAACAAAGCTGCCGCCTTACAAACCATCAAATGTGCCGCCTCCATAGCCGCATAGGACCGCGCTATAGGAAATTGCACGCCTTGATTTTGACCGATAGGGCGACCAAACACTTCGCGCTCCTTCGCGTATTCCGTAGCACGGTCGATAAAGAAGCGAGTGTCTCCGATAGACTCACTACCGATAAGAATTCGTTCCGCATTCATGCCGTCCAAAATGTAGCCAAAACCCTCCCCCTCCTCACCTATCAAACTATCTGCCGGAATGCGCATGTCACTGAAAAACAACTCGGTCGTCGCATGATTTATCATCGTCTTGATGGGACGGATCTCTAGCCCTGTTACCTTGCGCATGTCCACTAAAAACACTGACAAGCCGTGACGACGTGACTTAACCTTCTCTAAAGCCGTGGTACGAGCCAATAGCAGTAGGAGATCAGAGTATTCAGCTCTACTAGTCCAAATTTTCTGTCCATTAACAACGTAGGTATCACCATCACGTACAGCCATGGTTCTTAGTTGGGTCGTATCCGAACCAGTGTTGGGTTCCGTCACGCCGAACGCCTGAAGCCTAAGCTCTCCTGACGCAATGCCGGGTAGATAGCGCTGCTTTTGTTCTGTCGAACCATGTCGGAGCACGGTTCCCATTATATACATCTGGGCATGGCACGCCGCACCATTGCATCCAGATCGATGAATTTCTTCCAGAATAGCAACAGCCGCGCCGATTGGTAAACCGCTGCCACCATATGTCTCTGGGATCAATGCCGCCAAGTAACCTGCTCCGGTCAACGCGGCCACAAATTCAGCCGGGTAATCTCGCTCCCGATCCTTTGCACGCCAGTACTCACCAGGGAATTCAGCACAAAGACTACGGACCCCTTGGCGTATTTCTGGATAACTCTCGGCAAGCATAATACTAGGCGCTGGCCCGTCATTTCTCATCGCAGACTCGATCAGGTTAGCCATTACTCGTATCAATCCTCGTGGATAATTGTGGCGCACTCTATAAGGCCCGGTTCAAAGGCTCAAGCACGGGGGACTCGCATAAATTTGATCGAGATATGTACCAAGCGAACTGAAAGAAGCGCCATGTGTAGAATATACTGAATACAAACTCATATGGTCCTTGGTATGGCAAAGGTTGTCAGTCGTGGAGAGATGTGGCACAACTCGATGTATCCACGGGTATATAACCAGAAAATTTCATACTAACTCTCAAAACGATGCGATGATTGATCCTTACGGCCGCCATACAAGCTATCTTCGGGTCTCAGTAACAGACCGCTGTGATTTCCGTTGTGTTTATTGTATGTCAGAAAACATGTCTTTTTTGCCGAAAGCTGACGTACTCACTCTTGAGGAAATTGATCGTCTTTGTTCCACCTTTGTAAGTCTGGGAGTTCGGAAATTACGACTTACGGGCGGGGAACCATTGGTTCGTAAAAATATCATGTCCCTCATTCGAAATCTTGGACGGCACCTTAAAGCTGGCACGCTAGATGAATTGACTCTTACGACCAATGGTAGCCAACTTCCAAAATTTGCAACAGAACTGTTCGACTGCGGAGTAAGGCGCATCAACGTGTCTTGTGACACCTTGGACCCCGATCGTTTCAAAGCAATAACTCGTTGGGGCCAGCTGCAACAAGTACACGATGGACTGGAGGCGGCAAAAAAAGCAGGGTTGCATGTCAAAATTAACGCTGTTGCCTTAAAAGGCATCAATGAGCATGAGTTTGACAACATGATTTCCTGGTGTGGAGAACAGGGCTTTGATCTGACTTTGATAGAGACGATGCCCATGGGGGAGATCACGAGCGATCGCACGGACCAATATCTCCCTCTATCAGTGGTACGCAATCGTCTACGGGAAAAATGGACATTAACGGATATAGACTACCAAACAGGCGGCCCGGCCCGCTACATGCAGGTGGAAGAAACCGGCCAACGATTAGGCTTTATCACTCCTCTCACTCACAATTTCTGCGAATCCTGCAACCGCGTTCGATTAACTTGCACCGGAACACTCTATATGTGCCTGGGGCAAAATGATTCTGCAGATCTTCTCACGGCACTACGAACCAATGCAGACGATGACCTATTGATCGAAACAATCCACGAAGCGATTGGCCGCAAACCCAAAGGTCATGATTTTATGATCGATCGGCGTCACTCTGGCCCCGCTGTGGAAAGGCACATGAGTGTAACTGGCGGCTAATATTGTCGGCTTTCCTGGTCCAACGGAGTGAGTCGTTATCCTTCCTTGGCGGCCCCAATCTGATAAAGTTGATTGTTTTTACACACTACCCATGGCTGAGAACCTATGAGCGCACTAAAGATTGGTTTTGTGGCTTCGGCCACAGTAGAAGCACAAGAGGCTATGGGCTCACTCAAAGCCCTTTACGGCGATATACCGCTTGACGACGCCACTGTAATAGTTGCCCTTGGCGGCGATGGGTTCATGATCGAGACTTTACACCAATTTATCGACCGCAACCTGCCCATCTACGGCATGAACCGTGGTTCAGTGGGTTTTCTTATGAACAGCTATGAGCATTCTGACCTACCAGACCGATTGGAGGCAGCTCAGGCTGCAAACCTCCATCCACTTTTAATGCGTGCGGAATGCGAGGATGGCTCTACCGTTGAGGGCCTTGCCATAAACGAAGTTTCTTTAATACGCGAAAGTCGGTATGCCGCAAAGATTCGAATTTCAGTTGATAATCGCGTGCGATTGGATGACTTAATCTGCGACGGTGTGATGGTCGCGACCCCAGCTGGCAGCACCGCCTACAATCTATCAGCGCACGGACCGATACTGCCGCTTGGATCCCGACTTTTGGCTCTAACGCCTATTTGCGCTTTCCGCCCGCGCCGTTGGCAGGGTGCACTGATTCCAGAAACAACTTCTGTGGATTTAGATATTCTAGAATCAGATAAACGTCCTGTGAGCGCAACCGCGGATTATACAGAAGCTCGGCACGTTATCCGAGTATCGGTAACTCAGGAACGCGAACAAACCTTGCGTTTGCTTTTTGACCCGGAACACGATTTAGAAGAACGCATTCTCGCCGAACAGTTTCAACCGTAGATGCTCACAATTTGACGTATCTTTCCTGTTGCGCCGTTCGAGTTCCTCAGATAATTGGTGGAAACTATTTTCCATGTTCCGTGAATATCGGAGCATCGTTTACTAGCTATGGTTGATATATTTAGGAGGCACGAATGGAACTA
>CAJWOI010000091.1 GCA_913044255.1 uncultured Alphaproteobacteria bacterium | reverse complement strand
GTGGCACGGTGGTATGATTTCCGCGAACCAGGAGGCTATCTGGGGAATGTCGGCTTAATAAACCCGGACCATTTTCAGGGGAGTGCTCCAATTCGCTGTCAAAAAGATAATATGCAGACCAGAATTATTATGCAAAATGGCTACGATTTGTTATTATATACCATAGGTCGTTATTGCATCTGGGAGAACCATCAATGGGTTTGCGGTCTTTCGTGATTTTGACGGCATTGCTCCTCTGTACAGTGTGCGACTCGGAATACGCTCAGGCGCAATCCAAACCGAATGAAAAATCCCCAACACCTGTGCAAGAATGTACAAAGGTGACTGTAGATTTTACCGACGACCCCTCCCTTACCCGAGAAGAGAAATTGGCGCTAATGAATAAGGCGCTGTTCAAATCGCTGAGCCAATATGACGAATGTCAGATGAAGCAGACTACGTCCAGCGGCGCTGCGACTAGTAGCGGAGGTGGCACATTAGGTGAAAGCGGTAGTGGACAGGAAGGTGAAACTATAGGAGGTGGAACTAAATCGGTCGCATCCAGTGACATGTCCGGCGAAGAGAATCTCACGAAGGATGGCGGAGCTGCGGAGAAAGGTACTGATAAGTCATCAAGCGTTGCTTCTGCCACCTCCAAGAGTAACGATGCAATCGAAAATGATAAGCGCGGCAAAGGCAAAATAGGTCAGCCAGCATCAGCAAGAAACGGGAAAATACCAGAAGACATTCCCTCAGTTGATAACGACAACGTTTTAGAAGCTCAAATACGACAGGCCGCAATCGATGAAACCGACCCAAAGATAAAAAAGACGCTTTGGAACGAATACCGTAAATATAAAGGATTGCCACTGAAATAAAAGAGTTCGCGAGGACCGGGGATATGACATCACTTGGAAAATTGATAGTCGGGATGACGTTAATCGTAATTGTCCTGGCAGGATGCCAAACCACATCTGGTTCGTCATCAGGTATTAGTATTGGCCCCCAACTCTCATCGTTCATAAATAAGGTCAAGAGGATTGGAAAAGAGCCAATTTCAAACTCTGATCCCGATCGACCTAGGCTGGATATAGTTATTCCCGTTTTTGACCCAGGTCTTCCTGAGGAAGGGAAGGAATATGATGAAGAAGGTTTGTGGCCTGAACTCCGGCGTGCTGAGGCTATTCGGTTTGCGCAGAAATTAAAAACAGCGTTAGAGGCGACAGAAGCTTTCGGTGCTGTTCGTATCACTCCCGATAAGACCGCAACTGGGGATTTGTATATTCTTGCAAAGATCGAAGAATCGGATGGTGAAGATGTTCAGATCGCGATCGAAGTATTCGACATTTCTGGGACGCTCTGGTTAGCGGATTCGTTTGACCATGAGGTTCAGGCGTCATTTCACAAAAACGTTCGAAACGAGGGCAAGGACCCTTATGATCCGGTTTTCGAAGAGGCCGCAAAATCCATTGTCGAAGAATTGGGCTATCACGAAACAGCCGAACTAAAGGATATCCAGCGGCTGACCGACCTTCGGTTTGGAGCTAGCTTTGTTGAAGATGCGTTCTCCGAACACATGGCTCTAGATGACGGAAACTATAAATTAGTTAGTTTTCCGAGCACTGATGATCCGATGTTAGCTCGTACAAAAGCCGTCCGAGTTCGTGATCAGCTGTTCGTTGATGGTTTGCAGGATAATTATCGTTCGTTCTCGGAGAAAATGGATACAAGTTACGCTATTTGGCAGGAACAAAGCCTATTGGAGCTAAAAGCTAAGCGAGAGGCGAATGCGAAGGCTGTAGGCGAAGCGGTTGGAGGTGTTTTATTGATTGGACTGGCCGTCGCAGCAGTCGTAGCCGGTGCGGACTCCAACTCCGTAAATGCAAGTATGATTGCCGGTACTGCAGGCGTCGTGGCCGGGGTCGCAGGCGCTAAATTGCTAAGCAATAGTTTCCAGACGAGTGAAGAAGCCAAAGTGCATCGAGATGCGCTAGAGGAACTGGGGGAATCAATCGACTCGGACTTGGCTCCAAGGGTGGTAGCATTTGAGAAACAAACAGTAGAACTGACGGGATCTGCCAAAGAACAGTTCGCTCAGTGGCGTGCCTTTCTCAAACGGATACACGTCCTAGAGAAAACACCTGAGAAATTACTGTAAACAATGCACATTTGATGCTGCAAGAAAAGCTTGAACGGGCGAGCAAGGAAGCTTCGCAAAGAAGACTCAAAGTCGCATTATTAATTGGCGGTGCGAGCCTTGTTGTCGGGCTCACTGTCCTAAGCATCTCCCTCTATCGCGAAGTAGCGGAATTGCGCAGCAGTATTATCGCGAACGATGTTGATAGTAGGTATTCTTCTAAATTGGACGAAAATGGAGCTGTTAATCCTGCAGCAATCCCACGGACGCCGAGATTGGCGCCATCGCCGCAGTTTAGGCCGGAGAAAACTGTACAGGCCGGTGAACGACGTAAAATCCCCACCGGAAATTTTGTCGAACAACAAACAATTACCGCCCCGAATGAGCAATCGTCTCGTCCTCGCGCATCCGAACAGATTTCGGATCTATCGCCGGTCACAAAGGATGAGGCAGCTTCACTGATTATCACCAGAGAGCCAGAACGAAATTCATTTTCAACAGATAGAAAGGAGAAGAGCAAAGAATTCAAATCGGCTCTAAAAGAATTTGAAAATGATTTTCAGCCTGAACTTGAGTCGATAGGATTTGCGAATTGGAATTCGAATATTCAGCGAGAAATTTTACTTTTAAAAGATACTGGATTATCGGCCTTCAGCGATGGCGATATTGGAAAGGCGTTGGATTCAATTCAAAAAGCTAATGCTCTGGCAATTAATAGCCTCGCTAAAATAAAAGCTGATTTTGATCAGATGCTGGCTAACGCTGTCAGAGCAAAAAATGAGGACAACTACGAGATTGCGAAAAAAAATATCGACCAAGCGTTGATCATAAGTCCAAATTCGCTAAACGCACAAAAGCTTTCTAGTGAAATTTCAGCTCTCCCGACAATTTTGGCCCATCTCAGAGCTGCAGAGGTAGCACGAGTAGAGAACAATCAATCTGTAGAGCTAGATAATTTAAAAAAGGTTTTAAATCTCGATTCCTCTCGCACAGCTATCCAAAAAAGAGCCACACACTTAGCGAACGAATTAAGAGAACGGACCTTTTCAGATCATATCGCCGACGGATTTAAATGGATCCAAAAACGTAGGCTTTCGAAATCTGAAACTAGCTTAGGAGCTGCTACAAGGATATTTTCCAAGCGTAGTGAAATCGCTCTTCTTAAGAAACAAGTGGTGATATTAAAGAATGATCTCGAAACTGAGAAATGGCTGGAATCTGCTGAGAATTCTGCAGCGAGGGATGACTGGGATAGTTCCCTCAAACACTATGATGCGGCAAAAAAGCTCCAACCATACAGTCGGATTGCCATAGAAGGCTACTCGCTAGCATATTCAATTACCGAACTGAACCGAGAGATTTCAAAGCATCTTTCTGCACCGAAACGATTGTCATCTAAAAATGTATCGAAACTAGCTTTGCAGTTGGTCAAGAGATCGGTCAATTATAGAGGTAAAAGCAAATCCCTTGATTCAAAATCAAACAGCCTCTCAGAATTGATTGCCACCTACGCCAAGGAAATTTCGGTTCGTATCGTATCTGACGGATTAAGCCGAATATCTGTTAGAGGAATTGGTCGAGTTGGTGCAGTAAAGGAGAAAACCATCAAGTTAAAACCTGGCACCTATGAATTTGAAAGCACTAGGCCTGGATACAGATCAAAGATAGTCAAAGTTAACATTCCTCCAAACACCAGTCGGTTCACGATAAAGATCTTCAGCGATGAACCAATTTGATCAAAAACTACGCAAAGCAAAGGCCAGTCAGGGCAAGCTGTACATATACACCGGCATCATAGTCCTGATTGTATGTTGTCTAACTTTTGGCCTTGTCGCATACGTGAACGGCACCTCAATTTTGGTTAAACCAAAGGATGCTGAGAAAGCTGCTAAGTTTAGAGTAACTGGCGGAATTGCCACCGTAATATCACAAGTCATTTATTCGTTGACCGGCGATATCAAGTTTATCGTTTCCTCCGAAGGCTTCAAAAACGAGACAAGAGTTCTCGCTGCTAATGAAAGAGGCAGTAATATCATTGTCACCCTTGAAGAGCTCCCCGGGCGGTTAACCGCTCGCACCGATCCTAAAACCACTGACATTGATTGGCGGATCAACAGCAAGTTTGTTTCTTCAGGTCCAACTCTTGACGTCGAGCTCTCACCTGGTGACTACCATCTGGAGGTAAACAACAAATTATTTGAAGTCGAAACTCGGAAATTTCGCATTGAACGGGGCAAAAATCATATTCTGCTAATCAATCTACAATCGGTCGAAGGGCTGATAAAAGTCAGTTCGGACCCGAGATATGCGAATATCCAAATAGATGGGAAGGTGCTTGGTACAACGCCAGCAACTCACAAGTTGATGGCCGGAAATCACGTTTTGGAAATCTCTAAACCCGATTTCGAGTCGATAACCGATACGATAAAAGTTACAAATTTCGAAAGATCGTTTGTACGGAATTACCGGTTGGAACGAAAGAAGGCTACGCTCTCATTTAAGCTGTTTCCCCAAGGTGGTACTTTGATGCTTAACGGCAGAATTATTCACACAAACAAATCCATCACCGTAAGAATGCATGTAGATAATATTCTTACCTATTCGCATGCCGGGTATCATTCAATTTCACGCAAAATCAATCTTACATCCGATCAAAAAAAAGAGCTTACGATCAGACTGAAACCTGAGATAGGAACGGTCAAAATCACAAGCAATCCTCAGGCAACGGTTGACGTAAATGGGAAAGAAGTGGGCATAACACCTATCACAGTCAACTTGCCATCGATGCCGCATTCTATCCGACTCAGACGTATTGGATATCGGTCTGTAACAAATAGAATCATACCATCTAGCAAACGAATAACCTTAGTTCGAGAAACATTGAAGACCGAGTTGATGGCAAGATTGGCCGAAGCACCTCGGACATACGTAAATAGCGCTGGGGTAACTCTAATCTTGTTTGAACCCCGCGATTTTCGCATGGGTGCTCCCCGTCACGAAAAAGGACAACGGGCCAACGAATTTCTCCGCCAAGTCAAGCTTACTAAACCCTTTTACGCCGGAAAGCATGAGATAACAGTAAAACAATACCGGAAATATATGAAGGAGTACAAAAGTACTGGTGGTGATAATTTGCCGGCCACATTGGTAAGTTGGGAAGAGGCTGCGGCATTTTGTAACTGGCTTAGTAAGAACGAGAACCTCACCCCCTTCTATAAAATTTCAAAAAAAAAGCTGATCGGTTTCGATAAAACTTCGAATGGCTATCGGCTTTTAATGGAAGCAGAGTGGGAATGGCTTGCTCGCAGCGCAGCACGGCCAGTGCAAACCCTATTTCCCTGGGGAGACGAATCAAAAATCCCTGCAAACACTGGAAACATCGCAGATGAAATTGCTCGCGGAAAAGTGCGTTTTTATGTTCCCAATTACTCCGACGGTTATGCTCAGCTAGCGCCCGTTGGCAGCTTCAGAGTAGAAAAGTCTGGTATTTATGATCTAACAGGAAATGTTAGTGAATGGGTTCACAATTATTACTCCTTACAACCACCCCGGTCGAATTCTGTGGAAATAGATCCTGTGGGGCCAGACTATGGAGGGGCGCATGTGATTAAGGGATCAAGCTGGCGTTCAGGAACACGCACTACACTTCGTGCCGCCTATCGAGATAGTTCGACAGGCCGTCGAGATGACGTGGGGTTCAGAATTGGGCGGTATCCTTAGAAAAGGAGATGCAAATGTCGAAAATTTCGAAAATAAAAAAATTGGCCATCATCTTGGTGATACTTGCGTTGGCCTGCGGCGTAACGATATCCATCGTTGCAGCCCAATCAAAAAGCGCCTTCAATCTTAATTCTCCTGTCTCATTTCCGGTAGATATTTGAAATGGCTCGAACCCTAATTAGTGTCATTGCCCTAGTCCTCACGGTCATTGTGGTCCATCTTCTTTACATTGGATACATCCGCCCTGAGGCTGCTCTGGCGATCGAAGCGGCTATGCGACAGGGACAATCGGCACCTCGTGTATTTACTGTCATACTTAAAGACTACGAGCAGGAAATAAGTGTAATCCTGATGATCTGGGGGACCATGTTGATTTTGGGGAAATGCCTTGAAATCTTAAATGTTAGGTATCTTTTTAACGTTGATTTATTAGAGAACTTATCGACTGACAGCACTGATCTAAAAGAAGTTTTAATTGGTTTGGAAGAGTTGCCGGACAAAACCCGCAACACTCCCCTTGTGCGCGTTTTAATGGCAAGTATGCGTCGTTTTATAATCACTGACGATGTACAGAATACCTCTGATGCCATTGACTCAAGCGTTGAAGCATTAGCCCTCAAGCTTGAGGCAGAAAATTCCATGATTCGCTATCTGATATGGGCCATACCATCGATTGGTTTCATAGGCACTGTACGCGGAATTGGACAAGCTCTGGCACAAGCCGACCAAGCGCTCGCGGGTGATATTGCAGGTATGACAGACAGCCTTGGAGTCGCGTTTAACTCTACGCTGGTAGCATTGCTCATTAGCATTGCTTTGATGTTTCTTTTACACCAATTGCAACGCCTTCAGGATAGCCTGGTCGTGGATTCACAAGAATATTGTGAAACATTCCTTTTGAATAGAATCAGCAAGGAGGCCGAGACTGAAAGCAAAACGCAAAACTGAAGGTTTTAACTTAGCCTTTCTGGATATCATGTCCTGCGGGTTAGGCGCCATTATCCTCGTATTCATGTTGGTAAAATACAATGTGGATACTACCAAAATTGGGGATGACGCCACTCGCAAGGCACAAGCTAAATCCCTGAAGACCGAACTGTCAGCACTCCGATCCGAAGAGAGCAAACTTAGGTCAATGGTTTCTAGTCTAGAACAGCGTAACAAGAACGCATCGTCCGCAATTGAAACAACTTCGAGTAATTTGGCGCAAATTCAAAAAAACCTTACGAGCAGCGGTTTGAAAATCAAACTACAACAGCAAAAGCTGTCAGAACTTCAAAATAAAATTAGAAACACAGCACAGCAGAAAACATCTGATGTGATCAAAGATACGAATGTTGGAGAGGAAAACTACCTAATCGGCCTGAAAGTTGAAGGGCGAAGAATCGCAGTACTGTTAGATAGTAGCTCATCGATGACGGACGAAGTGTTAATCGATATTATCCGCAGGAAAAATGCTTCGGATAAAACCAAACAATCTGGTCCAAAATGGCTGCGGACAAAGCGAATAATACGATGGCTGCTGGCACGTCTCCCTGAAGGAAGTAAATTCGATGTGATATCATATAGCGACAAAGCCAAAACACTTGGTGAAAAGGGATGGAAGTCCTCAAAAGACCCCAAATTGATAGACGCAGTTCGCCGCGATCTTGATAGCCTCGTCCCAGAAGGTCCTACAAACCTACAAGTAGGTCTAAAAGCTCTCTCGCGACCAACCCACGTTTATCTCATTACGGATGGTCTACCCACCGCCGGAGACTCGAATTACAGAAGCCTCAATCCATTTGCCAGCTGTAATTCTCTATGGGGCAAATCAAACACCATTTCTGGAGAATGCCGTCTAAAGTTATTCCAACATTCAGTAAGAAGTAGTGCGCCTGGTTCGGGCGTTCGGATTAACGTAATACTTCTTCCGATTGAAGGTGATCCCGCTGCATCGATTGCCTACTGGTCTTGGACCTCTGCCAGTGGAGGAATGCTAATTACTCCTGCGGAAAGCTGGCCATGAAAAAGAAAAACCGGGCCTTGGATATTTTCAGCTTATCCTTTCTCGATGTCATTTCATGTAGCTTCGGCGCAATGATTTTGCTGATCCTTATTTCTAAACCCCTTCCCGAACCAACGATACAAGAGACTCTCGACGCCGGTAGTTTGCTGAACCAGATATTCCAAACCGAAACTTCCGTGGAGAACTTACAGAATCAAGTAACCGCTACCCACGAAGAATTCGAGTCCAAAGAACTTGTAGCTCGCAAGCTGAATGAATTACGGCAAAAATTTAAGGCTAAACTCTCCCAAGCCCAAAAAAAAGCTTCTCAGCTAGATGCTGATCTCAAAGGCTTATCTCTGGTTCAATCATCATTGAAACGATCTTCAATCAGACCACAGAGCGCAGAGGTTCGGGATGATGAAGTTGGCGGTATTCCAGTCGACAGCGACTACGTTATCTTTATCGTCGACACATCCGGCAGTATGAAGGAAATCTGGGACCGTGTTACTGCAGAAGTCGTTAACGTCATAAATATTCACCCCCAAATTAAAGGATTTCAAATACTCAATGACAACGGTGCTCATATTGTTTCTGCATACGAAGGGAGATGGATCCCAGATACACCGAAGCGCCGCCAAAGCGTTATTAATTTATTTCGTGCTTGGAATAGCGCATCGAATAGCAGTCCTGTGGAAGGCTTGGAAGTGGCGTTAAAGCGTTACGCGAAACCAAATATAAGCTTATCAATCTACATTTTCGGGGATGAGTATAGCGGCTCGTCATATGATCCGGTGATAAACGCTTTGGATAACCTTAACACCAGCAAATTGACCGGAAAGAGATTAGCCAAAATTCATGCTATTGGATTTATTTCGAACTATTCAACTGGCCGCTTTGCAACTCTAATGCGAGAAGTTACTAGGCGAAACGAAGGTACTTTTATCGCGTTGCCAAGATAGTTAATATTTCGAGGTTTGACGATGGAGTTGTCGATCATTGACCGGTCGGGCACACCGGTCATCGACCCGTTTCAGTTCGAGCGAAATTGCGTCACGCTCATTCGAATTTGTTGACTCTTGAAACCGCTTTATCAAGTTTGCCGCACCCCTAATCCATGCCCGTTGACTCTTTATAAGCGCGCCAGAGAGTCGGCTCGGGTTCCCCCCACCAACCTCGTGAAGATGCCCACCAGCGCCTCTTAAACCGTCGACCGTGAAGAACTCCCAATGCACTGATTTTATTTAGACTTCGTCCATTTGC
>CAJWOI010000090.1 GCA_913044255.1 uncultured Alphaproteobacteria bacterium | reverse complement strand
TTCGTACGGATTAAAATACCCGCTAAGAATCTCTCCTTTTTTGATCCAGTCAGCAGTCTTATCTTCTATTACAACCAGAAGACGCATTCATGATCCTTTTATTGAAACTAACTTTAACGCCAATGATTCTCTCACATATTATATTAATAAATTTATATCGGTACTGGCGAAGGAAGAGAATTCATATTACCTTTGTATATCAATATAATAACAGATATTTTTTAGATTTAACTACATATTTTCCATAACGCATGATATTGCCGGCCTCGTTTCCACAATGGCCCTTAGTGTCTGGATTACATCCAGAAATTCCGGATTTCCAAGTGCCATAAAGTTCGCACAAATCCGGTATTCCTATCCCGACGACAGTCATTGCCCCAAGCCGCAAAAGTCATAAGTTAGAATGGTCATAAAGCACCACACAGCGTACCTCGATGCTCCAGCGGTCAGGTGCGTCAGGCCGTGTGGTCGGATCCTCGAAGGCGCTATGAAAACTGAAAGTACAGGGCATATCCGGAGTAATCGAATCTCGATTTTCGCCGTTGGAGCGTGCGAGCTCGCCGAAGGAGTCCCATTGTTTGATGAGCAATACCTCGTCACGAGTTAGTCCTGGGTAAAAGTACCATTGATGGTAGTCCGCATGCTTTGCAAAGTAATTCTCACCGATCCGATCATGATAGTGAATTTCAAAGACGACCAAATCCTCGGGTCGCACGCTAGTTGCGTCGCAGAGTGCCAGTGGGTTCCTCTCGACAGGGTCCTGAGAAATATTCCGCCATACATTGATGATCCCGAAACGACCGCCGGCTAAAACGCGCTCGACCTCCTCTCCATCGAGGAGCGATTCTCCATCAGGCAGAAGCGACTGAAATGTGTCATTAGCGCCTGGTGACTTCGTCAGATCGCGGAAACGCTGCGGTGCACTTGTAAGAGTATAGTCGCCGTGTACAACGTGCGCTGGGCCTTGCACCTGCTGACCGCCCCGGATGCGCCTCTTGCTTTGCTTGCCGCCTGCCGAGCGTATATTGTGGTCGAAAGCAGCAACGAAGCTAGCACCAGTCGCTTCACGCACAATCTCTGCGCATTGAGGATAGTAGGTGCGCACCACCTGATCTTGGTTCAAAAAATCGACGTTCGTCGTCGCCAAAGGATGCTCGCACATCTCGAAACCGTGTCGAGAGAGTGTACATCGTGCCGTTGGCTCACGACGCCGGTCGTCATGTACCGGCATGCACCGAGCTTCAAGATCGACACCATCCCAACCGCCATCGCTACCATCCTTGTCGCGGCGCGTGAGCACCTTGCCGTTGCGATAGAGCGAGTGTGACACTGAAGCCCTTAGATACTGGAATGACCCTATGCGAACCGCATCGGTATCTGTGTTTGATCTCGAACCCATAATTGGACCAATTCCCCTCACGAATACACTGCACGCACCACGGCCCAGTACTAAGACATCAAACCACTCTGAGGCCGTCGCTTCTCTACGTACCAACCTTCGTCAGGTTAGCCAAGTCACTCCCGCTCACGTACGCTCATTCATTTGCTTCACTTGCCGGAATATCCTTCATCCCATGGTTCCATTTAACGAAAAATTCTAGTTACTGAGGAATTATTTGCATCCGCTATTGTCCTCTCCCCAACGCGTAAGAGTCCCGCAAAGGACCGCTGCCACCAAATCATCAGGCGATAGTTCTAGGCCAGACAAGTCGGTTCCTGTAAGATTAGCATCTGCCAAATCTGCGTAACGAAAATCGACACCATTGAGGTTGGCACCACTAAAGTTCGCACCCCTCACAAGAGCATAACTCAGTATGGCACCATTCAAATTAGCATCGGAAAAATTAGCTTTACGCAAATTGGCCTTCGTAAAATCGGTGAAACTCAGATCCGCGTGACGTAACTCGACACCATTTAGGTTGGCGCCACTAAAGCTCGCCCCTCTCGCAAGAGCATAGTTCAATACGGCACCGTTCAAATTAGCATCAGAAAAATTGGCTTTGCGCAAATAGGCCATCGTAAGATCGGCAGAACTCAGATCCGTCCTGCTCAGATCCGCATCACCAAGATGTGCCTTTCTTAAATCCGCGCCACTTAGAATGGCATGGCTTAAATACACGCTTTTCAAATTGGCGCCCGATAGATCTGCCTCACGCATACTAGCCCCATCCAAATCCGCTCGGCTCAGATTTATACCACTCAGGTTATTTTTTTCTAACCAAGCTTCCCTCAGATCCGACCCAGTAAGATCAGCCTCATGTAGATCTACCTCGTTCAAATAGGTCCAGCGGAGATCCGCGTTCCGCATTACGACTTGTCTCAGGTTCGCCTTGTGCAAGATCTCTCCACGTAGCACGGCTCCTGTTAAATAGCAGCGTGCGCACCCTTTGCCTGACTTTATTCGGCGCACGTTTTGGTCAACTTCTTCCTCTAATTTAGTTTCCGTTGTCGCCGAAACGGTACTCGCAAACAGGGCAACCGAAACGCTCAGAAACGCACCTAAAGCCATGAAAAGAAAATTAGCAGGCAATTTATACAATCCTAGTATTGCGAACAGGCCAATCGAAACGAGTGAACACCAGCGATGTTACATTAAGTAAGACGTGCACTGCAGCCTTAACTCACCCCATCTGTCTCCCTGTCTCCCTGTCTCCCTGTCTCCCTGTCACGCCTCCCAGGCACCGCCCAGTAGCGAAATGATCTTCAAAGGTCCATGGACTGCTGAAAAAACCAAAGTTACAGAACTTACTGAGATAAATTTCTCAGAATTTGGTCTGTCTTAGTAAAACTTGTAAGTTGACAATATTTAGAAGGTTGTTCTGTTAGATCGGTAGGGGGAAAAGATCCAACATAAGTGGTCAGTTTTAACGTGTCTTTACTTAACCAGTGTTCCTCATAGTATCCCCCCATCCCTCCTGTATAAGTTAGCGACCAGACCAACTTATTTCTCATTTCTTTGTACTCCGTTCTTGTCCCCAAAACCTCCCAGCCCCTATCCCAGTCCCGAAACCCTTCGATAATATCCGCATGAAATTTATATATTTGCCCGAGAAACTCGCCGTTCTTTGAAAGATAGTGAGGAGGGATAGACTCTATTTCGAAATTGGCCTCTGCATCCGGATGCAGGCAAATTAAGGCGTGTCCTACCAAGGGGGATACCTGTGCCACCGCAGTCTGGATAGAAATGCAAAACAACAAAAGTGCCCCGGATAATTTCATATAACCCTTCGCGTTCCAGAAGGCCCGGATGGCATGTTCGTACTTTACACTATCGCGTCAACTAACACGAACATTGTCTACGTCAACTGTACCTTTTGACATCATTTGGATTTTACGAAAAAGCGAGCCCACCCGTCTGGACATAAAGTGTGCACCCTCTTTGACACTTGATACTATTTTTACCGTTCGCTGGGTAACGCAACCAGCTGCCGACTACATGCATTCCGTAATCGTCCTCAAAACTGCCGTCCATGACGTACACTTCCTTTGCACCAGAATATTTCTGGTTAGAGAACTTCGTGTCTTTATCAAAGCGCACGATCCGGGTTAAAATTCCTCGCTCCTCGCTTTTATACAAAGGCTTGAAGGATACGCCATCGGTATTTCCACGCTGCCACTCAAGCTGGTTTATATCCTGATGTATCGTCCCTTTGCCGCCGTATTGGCGTAGTTTTACCAATATCACACACCCCTTTTCCGAATAAGACCGATGGCGTGAGTCACTCGGATTGAGTAAGTGCCATCCCGTTCCAAAATCCCCCTTCTGGTCCGAAAACACTCCCCTGAGGACTAGAATCTCTTCCCCATCTGGATGAGCGTGTTCCGGGAAATACGCACCAGCATCATAACGAACGAGAGAGGTAACCCTGCAATCCTCAACCGATCCATCCATATACATCCGTTTTCGCCATACGCCAGTAGCGGGGCTTTCGACCCACTCCATAGAAGCGCCACAAGCCTCGGAAAATTTACTAAAATCATTGTTGATTTCTGGCATGTTTTCGATCCGATAACGGTTGCTCAACTATGTAGCAAAGAGCAAACAAGGATTGCGCCACATTGTCCTCAAAAAAACAGTGCTCAATGACTCAAATACCTTCTTGAGCTCCGTGTTCTAAAAAGTGCTATCATGCAAGGGATAGTAAATTAGGTCAAACTCCCAATGCAATGCACTGAGTGTCAAAGCAATAATGAAGAAGATCGGAAGTTTTGCGGTAACTGCGGCGCAGAACTCCGGCGAATCTGCTCTTCATGCAGTTTCAGTAATGCTCTTCGGGACAATTTTTGCGGCCGCTGTGGGCAAAAATTAGATGACACGCCTCTGGATTTAGCTACGCCGCCTAAGCGGGAAGAACGGCTAGAGCAAGACATTCGACGCGTCACCATTTGGTTTTGCGACATCGCTGGGTATACAAGCTTGTCCAACTCGCACGATGCAGAAACGGTCCACTCACTCCTTAATCAGTTCTTTGAGGGAGTAGATGGGATCGTGCATTCGTTCGGTGGAACCATCGATAAGCATATTGGTGACAATGTCATGGCTCTCTTCGGAGCCCCCGTGGCACACGAGAATGATCCGGAACGAGCGGTTTGTGCCGCGTTGTCCGTACACGATTGGGTGAAGGATCTGAGCACCACACTTTCCATTGATATCCGCGTCCACATCGGCATTGCTACCGGAAGAGTTGTCGCCGGCGGAACCGGTAGCGAACACCATCAGGCGTATACCGTGATCGGAGACTCGGTAAACCTAGCCGCCCGTCTTGAGGGACTAGCCAAAGCCGAAGAAACCGTAATATCTGATGTAATTCGAAAAGAAATTGGGTCCAGTATCAAAGCGGAAGATATCGGGAATCAAAACATCAAAGGGTTTTCTAAACCTGTTAAGGTTTGGCGGGTTCTGCCAGAAACGAAATACAACCCGCTGCATGACACGACCGAAGGCATTTTTGTTGGAAGAGACGAAGAGTTAAAAAAATTCGACGAGGCTCTGAATTCCATTGATGCCTCCACGACCGGGGATATTTTTTACATCCTGGCTCATGCGGGAATGGGGAAATCCCGCCTCCTACGGAAATTTATGGTTATGGGAAAAGAGAAGGGTTTCGGCTGTCACACGATACGCAATCTAAGTTTTGGTATGGGGAATGATCGCTCAATACTGCGGGTAATACTATCGGAACTCATCGGTTTCGATCTAAACGACCCAGAGGATACCCAACATCAAACGATACGCGGATTCATTGAAAAGGAAACGCTCGAATCTAAAGATGAGTCTATTCTCCACGACATATTTAACATTCATCAAACTCTGCAAAACAGATTGATTCTAGACGCGATGACCCCAGAAATGCGCTTTGGCGCAAAGATTGATTTGGTTGGTGGTTTTATTGATAAGCTCTGCGCTAATGGGCCACAAATTTTTGGATTCGAGGATTTGCATTATGCCGACGAAACATCTTTGGCAATTTTTAAGCGCCTCTTTGAACAAACGGCCTCCTCTAGAATGATCCTAGTTGCGTCTTCTAGAATCGATACCGAAGTTTTGGGTGATGATTTCTGGAAACAGAAACAGGGCAAACACTCAGTTCAAGTCATTGAACTAAAGCCGCTCACTTTCGAAGAATCTTATGAGGTAGCCAAATCCGAATTGCCCCTCAGCGAAGCGATTATACAAAAATGCGTGGAACGCGCAGAAGGAAATCCCCTTTTTTTGGATCAGCTACTCCGAAGTGCCGATCAGAGTTTTGAGAAAGGCTCTGTGCCTGGCTCCATTGAAACGATGATGACCGCGCGGGTGGACAGACTCCCAACAACAGAAAGGCAAGCGTTGAAAGCAGCCTCTGTATATGGGCAATGGTTTACACTAGAAATGGTGCATCATCTGCTCGGCACCTCTGACGCCTTGTTCACCGCTACCCTGGCATCCTATTTAATTCGTCCTGAAAACTCCGGCTTCATCTTTACTCATTCCATGTTGCAGGAAGCTATCTACAACTCATACCTGTCCAAGCAGAAGAAAGAGTTACACGATACGGCGGCAGGTTGGTATTCCGGCAAAGATACAATGTTGGAAGCACAGCATCTCGATAGGGCTGAAAACCCCAAGGCCGCTGATGCGTACTTGAATGCCACAAAGGAATGTCGGGAACGCTTCCTGTTTACTCGTGGTTTGCCTCTAGCTCAACGCGGCATAGAGCTGTGTCAGGAGGTATCGGTCGGGTATCAACTGATATGCCTGCAAGCATTTATGACACGGGAAGTTGGAAACGCCGAGGAGGCCATTACGCTTTATAAAAACGCGCTACAAATGACGGAAGAAGAAGAGCTTCACTGTGAAGCTTGGATTGGAATAGCCGCTTGCAACCGATGGATGGGCGAAGGTGAAAAAAGCGTCGAAGTGTTAGAAAAAACCGAGAAAGTAGCCGAATTGAATGACCTTCCTCTACGTCTCACGCAAGTAGGCTACTACAGAGGGAGTTACCTGTTCACTCAGAATCAATTGGGTGAAGCTGAAATCTCGTATCAGACCGGTTTAAAGAATGGAAAAATTTGTGAAGATAGGCTATGGGCAGCAAGAAATCTAAGTGGGCTGGCAGATTGTTACTATGCCAGTATGAGGATGTCGAAAGCTTTATCCGCCTTTCGGGAATGCCTGGACATTGCGCATGATGAAGGCCTGGGACGTATTGAGGTCGCCAATCGCTACATGACTGGGCTGACACGGCGTTATCTAAATGAAATACGGGAAGCACTTGAGGACGCTACCGCAGCAAAACAGTTAGCAGTCGAGGTCGGGCATCATCGCAGCGAAATGTATTCGACAAATTTTACCGCCGAGTTTCTCCTAGACATGGGGCGAACAAAAGAAGCTATCGTAGCTTCCTCCAGGGCCATAGAACTAACCCATCTCACTGGCAACGAACGCTTTCGTGCCTACACAATGAACCAACTCGCAAGGGGCCTGATGGTAAACGGTGATAAAGACGAAGCCATGAAGACACTAAATAATGCGATTGGCATAAGCCGAAAAGTCGGCATGGCATTTGTGGGACCCCGACTACTAGGGACGCTATCTATTTGCTCAAAAGACGATCAAATTTGCAAAGCTGCCCTCAAAGAGGGAAGCGCGATACTCAAGTCAGGCTGTCATGCGCACAATCAACTTTGGTTTTTGCGAGATGCAATTGACTCCTCCCTAATTTCGGACGATCGAAAATCAGCCCTAAAATATTCGAACTGGTTGGAAAGCATTACGGAACAAGAGCCCCTGCCCTGGGCCAATTATTTCATTGAAAGGGCACGTGCAATCGTACGCCACCGGCAGAACCCCGACGAACAGACGAACACCGAAGAATTAACTCGATTAACGAACTTGGCCAAAGAAGTCGGTTTCGCGGCACACACGATGTCCTAGTGCCCTTTCTCCAGAACGAATTCTGTGGTCCCCACATTTTTCTTTGGCCCCCCTACCCGCTCGGGTTCCTTTCGACGTAAGCGGCGCGTGCCTACATGCGCGTGGCCGGAACCTGCCAGAGTCTCTCCTCCAGGGAAATTTCATCGCGCTCCATCCCGAGGACTTCTCGAGTGCGGGCAGCGATCAGGATGAGAAAACGAAGCGCAAGCGCGGTGGTTCTTTCTATTCTATCGAGTTCTGACATAAACGATGGAAGTCTTTGATATGAAAGGGATTCATGAGGGTGGACAACTCGTATCCGCGCCGCGTTGGGAAGAAGAAAATCAAGGGGTCCCTTCGGGCTCGCTCTGATGGGGGGCAGTGTAGTCGTGCCGCACGCCGCCTGTGCCGAAGGCGAGAGAAGCGAGATGCTCCAAGGCGGATTGTCCACAGAGGATCAATTACGCAATCAATTACGGAGGCTTCTATCTGGCATGCACAGGGGGGCCACTGTTGAACGGTTGCGCACCCTAATGCATGCGGGTGGCTCAACGATTAAAAAAGATGAACTAGTCCGCGTTTTGCGTGGCGAAAGACCGCAGTGGATTAGAAACGGCGTATAAAATCAGTTAGTATTTATTCTTTACGTAAAACATCAACGTGCTAGTACGATTCAGAATCTTAACTCGAAGCATTTAAAGAGAATTTAGAAAAACTATTCTTGAGTTCAATAATATGGCGACCTCTGTGAGCATCTGATGGCTATTGTGGAGCATAGTCATCTACTAATTCCGAGCCCGGGGCCATTTTTGCACCAATTGTAGGCGCCGGGTTAGTATAGCTGGCACCGGGTGCGGCCATAAGCATCGGCTGGAGGGCATGGTGACGGAGTTCGGTATCGGCCAATCGGCGCCCCGCACTGAGGATCAACGGAGGGCATGGTGACGGAGTTCGGTATCGGCCAATCGGCGCCCCGCACTGAGGATCAACGGTTGCTGACCGGCCAGGGACGTTTCGTTGACAATCTCGATTTCCCGAACGCCGCCCACGCGGTGCTGGTGCGCTCGCCCTATGGCCATGCCGAGATCCTGTCCGTCGACGTGACGGCAGCGCGCGAGGCGCCGGGGGTATTGGCGGTTTGCACCGGCGACGACCTGGCAGCCGAGGGCCTTGGCGGTATCCTCTGCCTGGTGCCGCCGGTGGAGTGCGACGGCCGCCAGCCGTTCATCCCACCGCACCCCCTGCTACAGTGCGACCGGGTGCGTTTCGTCGGCGACCGGATCACCTTGGTGGTGGCTGAGACTCTGGGCCAAGCGCGGGACGCGGCGGAACGGATCGACGTCCGCTACCGGCCGCTGCCGGCAGTGGTGACGCCAAGTGCGGCTCGTTTGGAGGGTGCGCCGGCGCTGTGGCACGAAGCACCGGACAATTTCTGCTTCCGGTATACCGAGGGCGATCGCGCTGCCACCGAACGGGCTTTCGCCCGGGCGGATCACGTCGTCAAGCGAGATTTGATCAATAACCGGGTGATCACCAACTTCATCGAACCCCGTATTGCGGTCGGCGTGCACGATGCCGCCACGGACCGCTTTACCCTGTACACCGGCACCCAGGTGCCACATCGGGTGCGGGCCTGCATGGCGGCGGTGTTCCATCGCCTGGAAGGCGATTTTCGCGTCGTCGTGCCCGACGTGGGCGGCAGCTTCGGCA
>CAJWOI010000089.1 GCA_913044255.1 uncultured Alphaproteobacteria bacterium | reverse complement strand
GATTAGCAGCCTTCACTGACAAAACGGCGGCAATTATGAGTGCATCACCTGGTAGGCTGGGGGGCATACGCGGCCTAGGTCAACTGCGACAAATTTTAGGCAACATCGGTGTTCTTGTTTTACCGGACCAAGTCACACTTCCAGCCGCACAGAACGCTTTTAAGAGAGATGGCACCATTGCCGACAGAGACACACATGAGGAAGTAGCAAGACTCGGAAATCAACTCGCAAACATTCTCAAAAAAGTGGAGTCCTGATGTCAACTTCCAGAAAATTAATTTGATAAATACCTTTGCTTTAAATGAGTTTTAAATGCCGTGGTATCGAGTTTTTTTCCAGTAGCACGCTTAATCAACTCGGATGCGGTAAGGTATCGTCCCAGCGAGTGTACATTTTGACTCAGCCAATCATATAGTGGCCTAAAGTCGCACCGCTCAATACTGGATAATATACTCGGGTCAACTCTCTTGGCTGCCTCAAACATCTGCGCCGCGCCTAATGCACCCATTGTATAGGTGGGAAAGTATCCGAAATCTCCGCCGTACCAATGAATATCCTGTAGACATCCGACACGGTCATCAACGGGGTCAGCTTTCACAAATTCTAACATTCCCTCGCGCCACGCATGCGGAAGATCTTTTGGTCGCAATTCTTCGGAAATAATTAATTTTTCGAGTTGATAACGGAGAATTATATGGGCTGGATACGTTACTTCGTCTGCCTCAACCCGAATTGAATCCCTTTTTACACACTGGACATGTCGCAACAAGTTACCCTCAGTCAAAGCTGGATCGCCGACCCCAAACACATCCGTAATAAAAGGAATGATTGAACGAATGAATTCTGCCGAACGGCAAACTTGCATTTCAATCAATAAAGACTGACTTTCATGAATGCTCATACCGAGCGCCCCCCCAACTGGTTGACGTTGCCAGATCTTTGGCAAACCGCGATCATACAAAGCATGCCCGGTCTCATGAAGAACTGCCATCAGTGAGGAAGTAAAGTCCGTTTCGTCGTAGCGCGTGGTGATCCGCAAATCGTCAGGAGTCCCCCCAGAAAATGGATGATGACTTTCATCTAGGCGTCCATATTCAAATGAAAAACCAATAAATCCCATTAGAAGTTCGTTTAATTCGCGTTGTTTTGCTACAGGAAACGCTCTCTCAAAAGATAAGGCCGAGCCGTTGGTTCGCTGATGATCGATTACGCGATCGGTAAACTCAGGGAGGTAGTCCGTTAAATCATCAAATATAGGATCAATTTGTGCGGCACACATGCCAGGCTCATACTGGTCTATCAGCGCATCGTACGGATCCAACGAAAATGCCGCTGCTCTTGCCTGAGACTTTTCCCTCACCAATGCCACTACCGTTTCGAACGTAGGTAATAAAGCCACAAAATTGTTTTCTGATCTCGCAGCACGCCACATTATCTCACATGCCGACCTTGCTTTGCTGAGGGCTTCGACCAACGGCGCTGACAATGCCGAGGCATCGAGCCACAGGCGGCGCATTTCAGATAAATTGGCGGCCCGCCAATCATCGAGCTGGTCAATACTGGCCTCTGCTTCATTCAAAAGATCTGTGAGTCGAGGATCCGACAATCGCTCATGAGCAATAATACTAAGTTCAGCGAGTTGGTCAGCACGCGCATCGGCGCTCCCCTCCGGCATCATAGTTGCCCAGTCCCAGCCAAGTATCGCCTGAGCTTCATCCACAAGCGCTAGCCGTTTAAAACGACCTTCCAATTCCCTGTACGCTTCCATTACTTAGGACTGCACCTATCCGCTGAAGCTGGGGCTGGAGTCCAAATCAGCCAGACTAATGTCGCAAAAACAATCACAGCGAAAAACTGGTGAAAGACCCCAATCACGATCTGTAGTGTAAAAGAGTTTCCTGCATAAATTGTAGTCACGCCTGCCCCCACTACAACCTGCAGAATTACCAATGCGGCTAAATGGCGCAAAGACTGCATCCAACATGCGTACGACACTATGCCTATAAGCGTCGTCAGCGCCAGTACACGATGCATAAAGTGAAGAAGAACCCGACTATCACTTAAATTCGGAACTAATTGCCCATTGCATAAGGGCCATCCGGCACAAGAAGTGGTCGCACCGACTTTCGCCACAATAGCGCCAGATAACATGGTCGCAACAACTAGGCCAGCCAACATGGAAATAACCCGACAACGATTTCGACGCGAGTGTGTTTCCCAATTAAAATTGGACACAGCGTTCATCCGGGCTATTGAAATAATTAGCGACAGCAAAGCCAATGCCAGACCAAGATGGATTGCTACGGACCAAGGGCTATTACGATCAAAAACTGTGAGGCCACCTGCGGCACCCTGCAAAGCTAAAATTACCAACGCCGCAATGCCTAGTTTCCCAGTCATGGGCGATACATCGCGCTCACGCCATGCAAATAAGAATACCGCTACAATGAGTGGGGACACTACAACCGCCGCATTCAACCTATGTCCCCACTCTAACATCACCTGACCAAAACTATAATCGACAGCCGGTATCCCGGCGAGCGCCGTCTCGGTGGGAAACCACAAGCCATAACAAAGTGGCCAGTCTGGACAAGCAAGGCCAGATCCTGTGAGACGTACAAGGGCCCCAAGCAAGATCTGAAATATGATTGCGATAGAGGCCAAACCAGAGCTCAAACGTAGGGCGTTAAAAGATCCCCGCCCTGTCACAACACCTTTCCTTTTTTTGCAGTTAAATATTTCCAATAATAAACTAAAAAACTAACCAGCAAAACGACGGCTAGTCCAAACCACGTGACTGCATACTGAAGATGGTCATTCGGAAGATTGACACGTGTCTGCCCGCCAATTGGCACAACGGCAGGATCCTCACCTTGTTTTGACTCAATAATTATCGGCAATAGTACTAACCCCATCTCTTCCGACAATGCCGACAAATCAATCCAATGCCATTGCCCAGAGACGGGGTTATTTTCAGGCACAAACCATCCCCGACTTTCGGTCGTGGTCCGCACAATTCCTTCAATGGTGACAGGGAAATCCTTGGCTAATTTACGGAGTTCATAGTTCTGTGGCACCCAACCCAGATTGATTAGGATCGCGCCCTGTTTTCCAAGAGATAGCGGAGTAAGAACATTAGCACCAGCTCGTTTTTTATAGGTCCGGGCAAGCAAGGCTACTGATTTCTCGTGCATTAGTTTTCCGGCTACCGTGATTCTACGATAGTTGCACAGCTCAATTGCCACACCGCCGAGACAAGTCCCTAGTGTAATTGGTGGGGACGCCAACCGAGTCTGAATGTCGCCTATAAGCGTATTTTTCCACGAGAGGCGGTCCAATTGCCAAACGCCCAGCCCAACGAGAATACAGAATGCTGGACCAACAAAGAACGGCATCCAACGAACCCGGGAAGAAAAAATTTCGCCGCCGTCCTTAGCAACGATCATAGGATTTTGTCGTTCTGATCCGGTGCAAGCAGTCCATGCTTGTAATGGAGCGCAATCATGAAGGCCTTGAACGGTCTAAGTAGCAAGACCGAACCACCAAGTGTCGCAGGGGTCCACAGCAGAAGATGCAGCCAAAGGGGCGGCCCAGCAAATATTTCAAACAATGCAGCCGCACCCACAATAATAAAGCCCAGTATCAGAATGATGAATACCGCAGGCCCATCTCCAGCATCTTGCGACTGAAAATCAAGGCCGCAAACATCGCACCGCTCAGATACGGTTAAATAGCCCGAGAATAGTTGCCCATGTCCACAACGCGGGCATTTGCCACTGAGCCCTGACCGAACCAGTGATATCGATGAATATCTGGGTTCGACCATGCAGGTCTACAAGAACTGCCTCAACTCCCGCCCCACCAATAAATACAGAAGAACAGGAACAGCCAGACCACATCGACAAAATGCCAGTACCACGCCGCTGCTTCAAACCCGAAGTGATGGTCGGGTTTAAAATGGTTTCGATAGGAACGAAATAGACAGACACACAAGAATACCGTTCCAATGAGTACGTGAGCCCCATGAAACCCGGTAGCCATGAAGAATGTCGATGAATAAATACCGTCTGTGAACGCAAAATGTGCATGCGCATATTCGTAAGCCTGAATCCCAGTAAAGGTCCCGCCCAGCAAAATTGTTAGCCACAAACCGAGTATAAGGTGACCAGCGTTTCCTTCACGGAGCGCATGATGAGCCCATGTTACGGTGGCGCCCGAAGTCAAAAGGATCAAGGTATTTACCAATGGCAGGTGAAATGGCTCTAGGACTTCCACCCCTTGCGGCGGCCAAGTACCACCCGTAAAAGCCACTCTGTCAACCATATTAGCCTGGCCCGCAAATAGACTGGCATCGAAGAATGCCCAAAACCAGGCAACAAAAAACATGACTTCAGAAGCGATAAACAAGGCCATTCCAAACCGAAGCCCAATTTGCACAACCGGAGTATGATGACCTTGGAACGTTGCCTCCCGAACGACGTCACGCCACCAAACAATCATCGTTAACACTGTAAGCACAATGCCAAGCGTGGCGACAGCCACGCCGCCAGCCATCTCGTGCATAAATAACACCGTACCGGCCGTCAGGAAGAGGGCCGCAAGGGCGCCCAGCGCTGGCCATGGACTTGGATCAACAAGATGATAGGGTTGCTTAGCAGTATCAGTCATCACTTTCCCTTTGCCGTTTTCACGTAACTAGTCAAAGTCATCTCGCATGCAAGCAAGTCATTAATTGACTGCAGGGCTGTCTATGTAATCAACACTAGACAACTGTTCTGGCTCCAAAGTATCTACTTCAAAGAAGGTATACGACAGAGTCAAAGTGCTGATCCGATCCATTTTCGGATCATCTGCAATCGATGGATCTACAAAAAAACTCACCGGCAGCTCCGCAATCTCTCCAGGCTGCAGCACCTGTTCCGTAAAACAAAAGCAGTCAATTTTCGAAAAATACTCGCCAACCGTGAGTGGCGTAACATTATACGCCGCAGTACCAACAATTAACCGATCGCTGGTATTCTCAACACGATAAAAAGCCAGCGTTGGCTCGCCGACACGCACCGTAACCGAACCTTGGGTTGGGCGGAACCTCCACGGCAAATCCCTATTTACATCCGCATTAAATCGCACCGTCATCTCCCGCTCCCCAACCCGCTCTGGTACTTCCGTCGCGACCTTCGTTGTTCCTCCGTAGCCAGTCGCCCGACAAAACAAATCATAAAGTGGAACTGCGGCAAAGGAAGCACCAACCATACCCACCACTACCAATGTTAGTGCTAGCGCCGTAGCACCGCGGCGGCCCCGCCCGATCATTGGCCCTGCTCCGGACTAAGTTTGGCGAGAGTAATTAGGAAAAACAAAAACACCAAACCGGCTAATCCAAACGCAATCGCCATATTCTTAACCTTTTGACGACGATGGAGATCATGAAAAGGCACGATACTTAGCCCTTACGATCCCAAAAACGCTGGCGACCAAAACATGTGATCGATCGCCAGTAAAGCAAAAATCAGAAAGAGGTACACAATCGAGAAAGAAAAAAGACGCTGAGCAGAGGCATCACTTCTTCGACACCAGATAGACGCCGCCAGCACCACGAATACCGCGCCTAGCAACAAAGCGCCAATCCCATAAATCACACCACTCAACCCAATGACAACCGGCATGAATGAAAAAGAAACCAACGCGATGCTATACCAAAAGATATGACGCCGGGTCACCGCCGGACCCGCAACCACAGGCAGCATAGGGACACCAACTCTCTTGTACTCGTCAGCGCGCACCAGCGCCAGAGACCAAAAATGTGGCGGTGTCCATACAAAGATAATGAAAAATAGGATAAGTGCCGCAAGACCAACCTCGCCGGCTACTGCTGCCCACCCGATGACAGGCGGCAAAGCGCCCGCAGCACCGCCAATCACAATGTTTTGAGGCGTCTTGCGTTTTAACCACATGGTATATACGAACACGTAGAAGCAAATCGTAGTTGCCAACAGTATTGCCGACAGCCAGTTAATCGCTAACGCCATCAACGCCACGGACCCAATAGCCAACCACACACCGAATGCAAGCGCCGTACCTGGCAGCACCCGCCCAGACGGAATCGGTCTCCCAGCGGTCCTGGGCATGTGTGCATCTATGTCACGATCGAACCACATGTTGATAGAACCAGACGCGCCAGCGCCTATCGCAATACAGAATAGCGCCGTAAAAAAAAGCACGGGATGTAACTCGCCCGGCGCCAGCGCCATTCCGACCGCGCTCGTGAACACTACCAAAGACATCACGCGAGGTTTCAATAACGCCAAATAGTCCGCAGGCGCAGCATTTCTCTCCAATGGTGCGGCGGACGCCGCTGTTAATGTACTATCAGACACAGTGATGGTGTTCCTAAACTACTGCCATCATTTAATAATCGGCAGTTCTTCATAAGTATGGAAAGCCGGTGGAGACGGCAGTTTCCATTCCATGGTAGTAGCGCCCTCTCCCCATGGATTCGCTCCAACCTTCTCTCCAGCGGTGAACGTCCGATAAAGAACAAATACAAATAATAACGCTGAAAAGGCGGAAATATAGGAACCCAGCGACGCCACCATATTCCATCCAGCAAATGCCTCCGGATAATCCGCGTAACGCCGCGGCATGCCAGCCAAACCCAAGAAATGCATCGGAAAGAAAGTAAGGTTGACGCCGATGAATAGTGTCCAGAACTGGATTTTGCCCAGCGTCTCCGGATATTGGCGGCCACACATTTTGCTAAGCCAATAATAGATCCCGGCGAATACAGAAAACACCGCACCCAAGCTCAACACGTAGTGGAAATGTGCAACGACGTAGTACGTATCGTGAAGCGGAATATCAACAGCCGCGTTCGCCAACACCACGCCAGTTACGCCTCCAACTGTGAATAAAAAGATGAAACCGATAGCGTACAACATCGGAGCCTTAAACTCGATCGATCCGCCCCACATCGTCGCAATCCAGCTGAAGATCTTGATACCAGTTGGAACCGCAATAACTAGGGTTGCTAACATGAAATAAGCGCGCGTATCAGTGTCCATACCTACCGTGTACATGTGGTGAGCCCACACTACGAAACCGATGAACCCAATGGCCACCATGGCATATGCCATGCCGAGGTATCCAAAAATTGGTTTTTTGGAAAAAGTCGCCACAACCTGGGACACAATACCAAACCCTGGAAGAATCAGGATGTACACCTCTGGATGCCCAAAGAACCAGAAAAGGTGTTGGAAAAGAAGCGGATCACCGCCCATGGATGCTTCAAAAAAGGCGGTGCCAAAATTACGATCCGTCAGCAGCATCGTGATGGCCCCGGCCAATACCGGAAGGGACAACAACAACAAGAACGTTGTCACCAAAATAGACCACACAAACAGCGGCATTCGGTGCATGGTCAACCCAGGCGCCCGCATGTTCAATATAGTCGTAATGAAGTTGATCGAACTCAAAATTGACGAGGCACCCGCCAGGTGAAGACTGAATATTACCAAATCAACTGCGGGGCCCGGATGGCCCGCGGCACTAGATAGCGGCGGGTAAATTGTCCAACCAGTTCCAGCACCAACACCTCCCGGTGCACCTTCAACGAAGGCGGACGACAAAAGCAAGGTAAGCGAAGGGATCAACAGCCAGAAAGCCACGTTGTTGAGCCTTGGAAAGGCCATGTCAGGGGCACCTATCATGATTGGCACCAGCCAGTTTCCAAAACCACCTATCATCGCAGGCATGATCATGAAGAAAATCATCAATAGCGCATGTGCCGTAACAAAAACGTTATAATAGTGATGATTCCCGCCAAAAATACCATCACCAGGAGCGCTCAACTCAATCCGCATCACTATAGAAAAAACAGCGCCAATCAGGCCCGCCAGAATTGCGAACACCAAATACATGGTGCCGATGTCTTTGTGGTTGGTAGAATATAGCCAGCGGCGCCAACCTGTCGGGTGGTGAGCGTGCTCTTCCATGTGTACGTCAGTTGAACTCATCAAAATTCACCTTTTTCACGGTCACTTTATTTCGCCACGGATGTTTTTGAGTCCGCAACTCTGATGTCTTCGCCAATCTTGGCGTACTCCTCACGTGCCTCGCTCAGCCAGACCTCATAGTCCGCTTCTGTCATAGCCTCCACGGCAATTGGCATAAACGCATGGCCTTGGCCACAAAGCTCCGAACACTGACCATAGTACACACCGGGCTCGTTAGCCTGGAACCAAACCTCATTCAACCGACCGGGATATGCATCCAATTTCACACCCAAAGCGGGAACAGCCCAGGCGTGAATTACGTCAGCCGCAGTGAGCTGAACACGGACAACTTTCCCAACCGGCACTACCACTTTTGCGTCGGTTGCCAGCAGATAAGGTTCACCAACCTCTTCGGCTTCCTCTGCTTCCAGCTTGAACGCATCGAACTCAAAACCTTCGTCGGTATATTCATAAGTCCAGAACCACTGATAAGCCGTCGCTTTAATGTTTAAATCTACCTGCTCCGGGATCGTATCCTGGATATAAAGAAGCTTAAAACTCGGAACAGCCATAATCACAAGGATCAAGATCGGAACCGCAGTCCAAAGTACCTCAATCACGGTGTTGTGCGTTACCCGCGACGGGTTTGGGTTGGATTTCGCGTTAAAACGGATCGCCACGTACACCAGTAACCCCAACACAAAAAGAGTAATTACTGTGATAAGGATCAACACAGCATTGTGAAGGTTGTAAATGGACTCCATGACCGGTGATGCGGCTCTTTGGAGGCCAAGTTGCCAATCGATTGGTTGGCCGGTTGGGCGATCAGCAAATGCTCCCGTCCCAGCCAACGCGATCCCCATAACGAAGGCGGCCACCGCCGCTAGGATGTTCCTCGCTAACATCTTAAAAATGCCTTTCAGATGGTCGAGCGCTCCGTCCGGGCGCTCCAAGCTGTGTTGCAAGGCGCACCATACACAGCTGGATTGTCCCAAATCAACCCCTGCTATACGTCAACGTTAACCGGCGCCCGCATACTGCCAAAAGTCCGAATGCTACGAGATAAACTCTCCTTAACCTAGGTTAGTATATCCGGGCGTCGCGCATGTCCGTGGATGTGCGTTGTCAGCATTATTCCTGGCCCATGAGGGACCGACTGGGCACTCCCATTAGGTTCCATTATAATCCGCTTTCCTTTTCTCATGGAAAGATTCAACACCTTCGCGAAAATCATGCGAACTCCGCAACCTACCGTACGCTTCACCCTCTAATTGGATTCCTGCGTGAAGTGACGCATCCTGGGCAACATTCAAAATGCTCTTGCTCGTC
>CAJWOI010000088.1 GCA_913044255.1 uncultured Alphaproteobacteria bacterium | reverse complement strand
GTGTACGCAAACCCGACCTTCCAAGCGGTTGAGGTTAGCGTTATTCACAGCAATATTGGCAAGTTCAGGCTGTAACTCTACTGCATCGACTCGGCACCCAGAAACTCGAGCCGCCAGACACAAGGAAGCGGCGCCGACGCCCGCACCAAGATCAAGCACACGCGACCCCCTCTTTGCAGGCACAGCAGACGCCAATAAAATCGAGTCAATCGCAACACGATACCCACGGATCGGTTGACGCAACCTTACTCGGCCACCGAGAAGTTTATTTTCGCTTACTTCCACACCGCCAACTTTTATGTCATCGCCTCTAGTCTAGAGAGAGTTTAAACCAAAGAAACGCGAAAAAACTGCAGCTAAATTTGAGTTCAGCATCTCAAGTCCCAAGATTTTGTTGCGTCTTGATCTGTAGACAAGGCCTGCTCCAATCCCTGTTAAGGCCCACCGTCACGCCATTCCTTTAGACTACGGCGAGCCGAGTTCAATTGCTCCACGGTCAACTCCGGCGCCAAACGATACCGATTATTTTCCCCAATCATATGTCCGCTCGTCGCCGCCACACTGTACCAGAAATAGGCACGCACCAAATCCATAGGAACCCCTTGACCTTCTTCATAAATCAGACCTATAGAAAATTGTGCCTCAACGTGCCCGGCATACGCGGCAGCGCTAAACCATTTCATGGCCTCAACATGATCACGGCCGGTGCCCTCACCCCGTTGATAAAGTACCGCCAACTCATATGCGGCATCGCTTAACCCATGCTCAGCTGCACGACGGAAAAAAGCAGCCGCCTGGGCGTAGTTTTGTGGCACACCGACACCCATCACATAGTGACGACCAAGGAAATACTGGCCGAAAACATCGTCGTTATCTGCTGCTTTTTGAAACCAAACCAACGCTTGGTCCACTTCCTGCTCAACGCCTTTTCCCTCTAGATAAAAGCGTCCCAAATTGACCTGGGCTAGAGCATGGCCTTGCTCAGCAGCTCGTCGATACCACATTGCCGCAACAACGGGATCAGCGCGAACGCCCCGACCCATCCGGTATAATGTGGCGACATTATACTGCGCGGTGGCATCACCAGACTCAGCCCCAGGGAGCCATAAATGGAGCGCCTTGAGATAATTTCCTTCGTCATATGCATTGTCGGCATCAGAAACCTCAGCCAAGGTTTCGGCTGCCCCAAACAGAAACAAAATAAAAACAGCCGCACACCAGTTACTGGATGAATTATTCATGGTTTTATAATTGATCGTACTGGGACACATTAGTGCCCATTATATCCTTTCCAACAAAAATAAGGCATGCCTTTGCAAAAAATGAACCGTTGCAACGTACGGAGTGGACATTAAACATGGAACGTCGCAGCCCAATATAGACAAGAGTCGGCATACATATCCTTTAGCCGGTCAAAATGGTTTGCCTTCAAGAAAAATCTCGGTTGTACCGAACACGTGGTACTGGTGAGGAACGGATGATTGAATTGTTTTACAAACGGTGTGGCACATTATGATGATAGACAACCTCCTAACTCTACAACTAAAACATTGCGACGGTATCCTCGTAGTATATCTAAAACGCCCAAAAGTTTTAAATGCGGTAACCGCAAGAATGCGCAATGAGCTCGCCGAAGTTTTATCGGAAGTAAATGATGACAACGGCATACGCGGGGTGGTAATCACGGGCGCAGGTGATCGTGCATTTTGTGCGGGCCAAGACCTAGACGAAGCGGCCAACTTTGCATCTGGGGATGCCGAAAAATGGATGGAGCAAACTCGGCATACTTTTGCGACGCTGCGCGACCTCGACAAACCATGTGTCAGCGCAATTAACGGCGTTGCAGCTGGCGCAGGCCTTCAACTCGCGTTGCTATGTGACCTACGCGTTGGTCATTCAGGCATACGCATGGGCCAACCCGAAATCAAAGCAGGGCTGGCAAGTATTCTAGGGTCGTATCTATTAAGCCTTTATTATGGGCATGCTCGTTCCGTTGAACTTTCTTTGACCGCGCGCTTCGTCAACGCCAAAGAATGCCTCCAATTGGGTTTGCTAAACCGGATAGTAGCGTCCGATAAGGTGGTAGATACGGCGATCGAGATGGTCAACGAATTGGCCAAACAACCACCAGGTGCTTTTCGACTCACGAAACAGCGGTACCGGCACGTAACACAGGCGGGATTCGATGATGTATTCAGTGCAGCTATTCGGTATGTGTGCGAAGCGTACGAAAGCGGGGAACCTCAAGCTGTAATGTCAAGCTTTGTCAAACGTCGAAGCGATAACACCTCACTTAAAAATACTGAATAACTTTGATCAAAAATGACAAAACCGAATCTTAGACACGCTGACGTTGTCATTCGATCCGCGCATTTGATCGACGGAACCGGATCTCCTGCCACGTACGGTGATGTCGCCATCATCAACGACAAGATCATCGCCATCGGAGACCTGTCTGAAGTCATAGGCAGTAGAGAAATTGAAGCGAATGCTAGGGCCTTAGCACCCGGATTTATCGATGTTCATACCCACGACGACCGCGCCGTGCTATCAGATCCCATAATGGCTTGCAAAATTAGCCAAGGGGTTACAACTGTAATCACAGGAAATTGTGGCATTAGTTTAGCGCCGCTCACTAGCAAGTTCTTGCCGCCTCCGCTCGACTTGATTGCCGATCGGCCTGAATCTTTATTCCCCGACTTTTTCGCTTATTTAAATGCTCTCGACAACGATCCCCCAGCGGTAAATGTAGCCGCTCAAGTTGGCCATTCAACTCTACGAATTGGCGCAATGGATAATCTCGAGCGCCCTGCTACCGGCGAGGAAATAAAAAGTATGCGCCATCAGCTGGATCACGCGCTCGAGGCCGGCGCAATCGGAATGAGTACCGGGCTTTATTACGAGCCAGCTTCTGCCGCACCAACGTCAGAGGTGATAGAACTCTTGAAATCAATTCGTGACGCACGCGGCATACACACCACCCACATGCGTAACGAAGGAGATCATATTAAGCAGTCACTCGAAGAAAGTTTTCGTATCGGCCGTGATGCCAATGTCCCCATCGTGATTTCTCATCACAAAGTTGGTGGAATATCCAATCACGGACGCTCACGAGAAACCCTCAGAATGATTGACGAAGCAAGCAATTACCAAGCAATAGCTTTTGACGTGTATCCTTACGTGGCGAGCTCCACAGTGCTTGGAGTGAAACGACTAGAGACAGCTTCTAGGATTGTGGTCACTTGGTCTAAGCCGCACCCAGAAATGTCAGGTCGAGATTTGTCGCATATCTCCGAAGAATTGGGATGCGATCTCATAACAGCCGCCCAGACTCTGGCACCAGCTGGTGCAATTTATTTCATGATGAGCGAAGACGATGTCCAGCGAATTCTGTCACATCCCAAAGCCATGATCGGATCGGATGGCTTACCTCACGATGATCATCCGCATCCACGGCTATGGGGCACCTTTCCGAGGGTATTAGGTCACTACGCGCGGGAGAATGGCCTTTTTACACTAGAGGAAGCTGTACGCCGTATGACAAGTCTACCGGCAGCACAATTTGGGCTTATGGAACGAGGCAAGTTAAACGTGGGGTCATACGCTGATCTGGTGTTATTCAATCAGAAAACCGTGATTGATCGCGCAACATTCGAAGCACCAACCCGTGCAGCAGAGGGCATTGATCTTGTGATGGTAAATGGTCGCACGGTGTGGGAGAATGGCGCCGCCACAGGTGCCCGTCCCGGACTTGCGCTCCGCCGGCAATCTCTCGGACAAATGGGGTCAAACACTACGTCAGGTTGCTGAACGGCCAGTGCACCGTGGAGACAAATTCTTCCTATACCGGCCCCGTTGAAGGTCGACGACCTCTCCCTATCAGCGGCATGAATATCAAAGTTGCAGCGATACACAGGGCCACGACTGTCGTCACTTCGTTAAAGGCTAAGATCATTGCCTCACGTTCGCCTATCGCAGCATACCTCTGAAGTGAAGCCATAAGTGCCCAAGGGGAATCTCCTAACGCACGGGAATTACTCGCCTCGAGAAGACCTAAGGTTTCCTTAGCGATAGGATCTCCAACAGCGATTGACTCACGAATTTCATGATAGTGACGTCGAGTTTGAATAAACAAATAATTATTGGCGACGGTCACACACACGGCGGCACCAAGTCGCATAGTAAGTTGGAACAACGCGGTGCCCGCTTTTACCTGATGCTCTGGTAAAGAGCCCACGGCAAGACCAATCATAGATAAAAAACACATTTGCGTAGCCGCACCGCGCAAAACTTGAGGAAGAAGAAGCTCTGCGAATCCCGTGTTAAAATTAAGTTGCGCTTGATACCAAGTACCCAGCGACATCATAGTGAAACCAACGATTGCGATCGTCCGTAGACTGAAAAATCGCATTAGAAGTGGCATAAAAAACCCCGATACCATCATCGTGACACCGAGAACTACAAGCATAGAGCCGATTTGCCACGTATTTAATCCTATGATCCGCGACAAAAACAAAGGCAACAAATAAAGGGGCACAAACATGCCCGCACCAAATACCGCAACATAAAACGCCCCCACCGAAAAATTGAAATTCCCAAACACCCGCAGATCAATCAGTGGTTTTGAACAAGTCAATTCACGCCAAACAAAAAGAACACCCGATATGGCAGAGGTGATAGACAAAACCACAATTAGCCGTGACGCAAACCAATCCTCCCGTCGACCCTCCTCCAGCACTACGAGCAAGCACATAAAAAATGTGGCCATTAGCAATATTCCAGGGAGATCAATCTCCTCAGCAATTGACCAATCCGGCCTATCAAAATCTACGAAGAAAAAAACCATAAGTGCCGATAAAATGGCAAAGGGGACGCTAAAATAAAAAAGCCAAGGCCAAGATGCTTCTTCACTTATCCATCCGCCAAGGCTCGGTCCTAATGCAACCGCGCTGGTGCCCAATAAAGAAACTATTGCCAAAAGATAATTTTGATAACGCCTCGGAAAGGAAATATATATGGCCGCCCAAATCATAGGGGCCAGGCCACCCCCCATAAAACCCTGTGCAGCCCGAAAAATTATCATCTGTTCAATGCTTGTTGCTAAAGCACATCCAATACTCGCGGCGCCAAATCCGAGTGCACAGCCCGTAAACAACCACCGCGTCGACATCAGTCTAGACAGCCAGCCCGACATCGGAATCATAATTACTTCAGCAATTAATGCTGACGTCAAAACCCAACTAACTTCCTCTGGTCCGGCGGCCAAACCTGCCTTAATCTCATCAAAAGAGCTGCCGACAATTTGGATATTTAGCACCGCTAAAAACATGCCGAGTGCCATACCGATAAACGCCAGCAACTCTTTGACGCCGAGCTGCCGATCTTCTCTCACCGATGATGTTTGGGTCATCCCGACACCTATCCCACAACCAAGCCATCAAGGTCTTAAAGGCAACGTTGCCACTAACCCCGATAGCAAGCCAAGAAGACCATAAAGTGGGTCGGAAGACGCGCCGGTAACGACCATGTCCAACGGGGAATGCTGGATTCACCCCCCCATAAGCAATGTATCGGTTCTATTCCATTATCAGTTATGATCAAGCAAAAATAAGGCTAAACTTTTAAAGTTTGCAATTTACCCTACAATTGCGCCCGCAATTCGTTCTCTGAATACCTCGGACCGAGAAAACCTGCCGCAAAGGGTAGGCCACTCAAAATGTTTCTAAACAATTGCGTGATGAGTTTGGTCTAGGTGTTTCTTCTTACCCACGGAAATTCTATTGTTATAAAGCACCTTGCACCCGGGAGTGCAAAATTGCTTCGTTTTTCGACTCTGCGTCCTACGGGTTCCTTTCCCACCGCCTTTGAAAAATAAGCTTCCACACTCTCGGCATCTGCCAACTTGCCTGCTTCGCAAATTTTGTCCTATTTGCAACCAAAACCAAGATGCAAGATCAAGCGCCACACATCGAAACTCGAACTCAGAATTTGTGACGTTTGGAGCAAACCCCGCCTTTGCCCCACGCTGCCTAGCATAACCAATAGTATACTTTTCTAACGCCTCCGCGAAACGGCCTTCATTTGATGCCAACAGAACGTCGCGCATGGCTTTAATTTCTTCAACCCAAAGAACCAAAGGCTCGGACTGGAGAGAGTGATTTCTCAACAAGCCATATTGGTTTGCAAAATTGGTTATGCTCTCGGAACTCCCGTCAAGTGCTATGAAATCCAAACATATTTTCTCGGCGAAGTCGTCTTTTAGACATACAACAGCCCGAACTTTAGGGGGGCTCCTGGCCAACAGCGTTCCGTCCCTGGCCTCGTACCCCGCTTCAGAAACACTCCAGCTAAACCAAATCATGGGTGAATTCTTTAAACCCAAAATAAACACTTCCCGACCCTGTATAAACTACGCTCACACGGGCATACAACCAATTTTGATGATCAATCTTTCTGATTTTTTGGTTTACTGCCTACGTACGAACGAACGTGCGAGAAGTAAACATCGTTCCTACTTAAATTGGTAAGTGGATAGTGCCCATTGAGCATTGCCAATTCCGATGATTTAATTATCGTTTGGGCTACATTTGCGACCGCTCCACATACTCGCCAACAGCCTCAAAAGCATACTGCACCAGGAGAATCAATGAAAAATATCCGCGTCATCACCACTGGCCTGCATTTCCCGGAAGGCCCGATAGCCATGCCAGACGGATCAGTAATCTTAGTAGAAATCGCGCGAGGCACTCTCACACGTGTTCTATCGAACGGTCGAAAGGAAATCATTGCTAAAACGGGCGGAGGACCAAATGGTGCGGCAATCGGTCCAGATGGGGCCTGCTATATCTGCAACAACGGGGGTTTTGAGTGGGAAAAAGATTCTCTATCCGGCCGGATTCGACCGATTCGCCAAGCGGATGACTACGACACTGGACGTATCGAGCGGGTGGATCTTACCACCGGAAACGTGGAACGACTCTATGACGGATGCGGCAACCATAAACTTAACGGGCCAAACGACTTAGTTTTCGATCACAAGGGAAATATGTGGTTTACCGATCTTGGAAAATCTAGACCGCGGGACATGGATCGGGGAGTTGTGTACTGGGCGCGCCCAGATGGAAGAGAAATAAAGGAGGTTGTACAACCGATTACTACTCCAAACGGCATTGGACTTTCGCCAGATGAAAAGACTCTTTATGTCGCCGAGACCGAGGGTGCACGCCTTTACGGCTTTTCCATAATTGGGGATGGGATTGTAGAAAAATTGCCGTTCCCTCAATCACTGAATGGTGGCCGTCTAGTAACCTGTGATGGGGGATTTCGCCGTTTTGACTCTCTTGCCGTGGAAGCTAATGGAAATATTTGTGTCGCAACACTGATGACAGGAGGAATTACGATCGCTCGACCGAGTGGTGGTACTACCGATTTTTTGGAAACCGATGACCCTTACACAACGAACATTTGTTTCGGCGGAGCAGACTTACGCACCGGCTTCCTCACTTTATCGTGGCAGGGACTGTTGGTTGCATGCGATTGGCCGAGGTCTGGTCTATCACTCAATTTTTTAAATACGACACAGCGAATGTAAGGATATAATTGGTGATCGTTGTGTATGGTTGATATTGAGGAGTATTCCATGGCAAATGTACCAAAAATAATGTTCAGCCATGTTGGTCTTTATGTGCATGATTTAGCTCGGATGGAAGACTTTTATCGTACCATGCTTGGGTTGGTAGTTACGGATCGTGGAACATTGCCTGAAAGAGAGTTGGTTTTTATGAGCAGAGATGCAAATGAACATCACCAATTGGTTTTGGCATCCGGCCGTAATGGCGCGCATGGCATTAGAATATTGAATCAAATTTCTTTTCGGGTCGACTCCTTAACTCAACTACGTGAATTTCGTGATCTGTTCACTGGGAATGCTGATATTTCTAGTTTAGCTCCAATCAATCATGGACTTGCTTGGTCGCTCTATTTCAAGGACCCAGAAGGGAATCGCGTGGAAATATTTGTTGATAGCCCCTGGTATGTTGAACAACCGATTAGTGATCCTCTTGACCTAAATTTGACGGATGATGAAATTTCACGGCAGACCGAACAGGTCTACCGGGGTTACCCTGGGTTTCAATCTCGAACGGAATGGAAAGAAAAGCTGCTGAAACGCCTAGAGGCTTAAAAACACCACGGCGCTCGTTTGAGAAGCAAGACCTCACTGTACCCTAATCAAACTTGAATACGGTCATTGGTCCAACATCGCTGTAATCTATCTAGTTCCCTTCAAAAACACCAAGCAGTCTCGTCTCGATACTCCGACGTGGAAGTGAATCTAACTCTGCAGTCGGATCATCAAAAGATGTATGTGGACAATATGCAGAGTGGCCTGGTCTGGAATCCAGCTGCTTTATTACAAGCACTTCATCGGTCGCCATTCTCGGGACATAGAAAAATTTGTGTGCGGGATTGTACACAGGAGCCGCTACCAAATTGGCACTTCCATACCCGGTATAATAATAATCAATGACATCATCAATCGGCAATGATTTCCAGTCGATAAAAGCCAATGGGTTGTTTTCTACGACGTTATCGAATGGCTGCCACGTATTGTACCACACATAGACCCATTTCTCCTGGGGCGTGATTTCATTTTTGTCCAACAAATCCTCGGACATCTCCCGGAGTCGCCGTAAATTATAGTCACAATGAACGAACCGGGCGTAACCGTCATTGAAACTGGTAGGCTGTTCAGTCCTAACTAAATGATTAGACACGAAAACACGTTCGGCGCCGGTGACTCGACGGATTAACTCCTGCATTTCCGGATAGTAAGCAACAGCTACCTCCACATCCTCACGGAAATTCTTAACACTGGTGTCATTTTTTGTGAGCGTGAAACCAGAACTGTCAAGGTCGGCGGTGCCCTCGATAAGGCGCGGCCTCGCATTATAAATTGTTACATCTTGAAAAGAGGTAGCCGCACGTCGACTCTCGCGGGAACCTATTCGCGGGCTATCTTGCCGTCCCTTCCATTCTGCATCAATGTATCGAACCTTCGCTGCTACGGCTTCTTTTTTGTCTTCCATGAGAACGTTATCAATCACAATACTGATCCCTCCGCAAGCCTCCGACGCATAGCGTACCAAATTGAGACTGAGTCCAACCGCACTTCCAAGCTCACATAATAAACTACAAAGATATCTGTAAAAAATACCTTTCAGCGCGCCAATCCGTCAGTTGAAGGGTTGCTTTACCATTTCTCAGAAGCCGCAACTTCTTAAATTGAATCGATAAACACAGAAAATTCTGAGCTTAGCTTCAATACGCTGACAGATTGCAAACAATAAACAAAAGAA
>CAJWOI010000087.1 GCA_913044255.1 uncultured Alphaproteobacteria bacterium | reverse complement strand
CTTAGTTTCGGAGCGGTTCACGCCCTCTCCGACGTTAGTTTTGAAGTTCTCAAGCACGAAATTCTCGCCATTATAGGCCCCAACGGCGCTGGTAAGTCGTCCATGCTGAATGTAATTAATGGCTTCTACACTGCGAATGAGGGTCACGTCGTATACAAAGGAGTAAGCCGACCGAAAATGGAGCCAGCTGAGGTTGCCCGTGATGGTGTCGCCAGGACGTTCCAGAATATTGCGCTTTTCCGGGGGATGACGACACTTGATAATATCATGACGGGTCGCAACACTAAGATGCACCGTAATTTTATTTGGCAGGCCCTCTATTTTGGACCAGCGCGGAACGAAGAACTGGAACATCGCAGAAAGGCAGAGGAAATTATTGATTTCCTCGAAATACAGGCGATCCGCAAGACTCCAGTTGGTCGATTGCCTTATGGTTTACAGAAGCGCGTGGAGTTGGGGCGTGCGCTTGCTGCGGAACCCGAATTATTATTGCTGGATGAGCCGATGGCCGGCATGAATTCCGAGGAGAAAGAGGACATGTGCCGATTCATCCTTGATGTTAATGACGAGTTTGGCACTACGATTGCCCTCATTGAACATGACATGGGCGTAGTCATGGACATTTCTGATCGTGTCGTTGTTTTGGATTACGGTAGAAAAATTGCCGATGGGACGCCAGATGAAGTTAGGAAAAATCAAGACGTCATTGATGCATATCTTGGCGTTTCACGTGAATGATATTTTTATGATGCTTGTGGTTCGGAAATAGAAACTATGGACTTTCTTTATTCAGTTACTGCCGATCCGATCCTGCAAATTGTCGAGGACCCAGTGTTTTTTATCCAAATTATCCTCGAAGGTTTGATGGCCGGGGTGATGTATTCGTTGGTCGCCCTCGGTTTTTGCCTCATCTACAAGGCATCGGGGGTGTTCAATTTCGCTCAGGGGGTGATGATGGTCCTGGCCGTGATGTGTATGGTCACGGTTTACGACGCTGGTTATGGCATCCTTTTAGCGCTTCTTGTAGCAATGGTATTCATGGTTGGCCTGTCCTTTGCAGTGGAGCGCGTTGTGTTGCGGCCAATGGTCAATCAGCCACAAATCATTTTGTTCATGGCAACAATTGGACTTGCATTTTTTCTGGAAGGATTTGGGGAGTTCATATTTGGCGGGTCGTCCCAAAAAATTGTTCCAACAGAAGCGTTGCACATAGGTAGAGAAGCTCTGATATTTCCGTTGTTTGGAAGTGATATACGTCTCCAGCAACTTGATTTGACGGCAGGAGTATGTGCCGCTTTACTGGTGGTGACTTTGGCAGTGTTTTTTCAGAAAACTCCGGTGGGGCGGGCGCTGCGCGCCGTAGCGGATGATCACCAAGCGGCACTTTCGGTTGGAATTCCCCTGCGGTCCATGTGGGTGGTTGTTTGGTCTGTGGCTGGACTGGTAGCGCTCGTGACGGGGATAATGTGGGGAGCTAGTAGTAGCGTTGATTTCAGTCTCGTGCTGATTGCTATGAAGGCGTTTCCAGTCTTGATTTTGGGTGGCTTTACCTCTGTCCCGGGTGTGATAGTAGGAGGTCTGATAATTGGGGTAGGGGAAAAAGTTGCCGAACTCTATTGGGGAGATGCCCTTGGAGGGTCAATCGAAGAGTGGTTTGCCTACGTGTTGGCGTTGATATTTCTCATGTTCCGCCCACAAGGTTTGTTTGGCGAAAAAATTATCGAGCGGGTGTAGACAGTGATTTATCGTGAAACTGGCCAATACAAGGCGACTTATGACGCGGATCAACAAATCTTTCCGATCGTCCAGGACCGTTACATATTTTTTGCCTTTATGGCGCTTTTGGTGATTTATCCAGTTTTTTTCGGTTCAGATTACCTATTTCAGGTTGTGTTGTACCCAGTTTTAGGCCTTGGGCTTTGTGCGCTAGGCCTAAATATTCTAACCGGATATTGTGGACAGATTTCGTTGGGTACGGGCGGGTTTATGGCAATAGGCGCCTATTCTTTCTTTAAGATCACTACGATCTTCCCCGATTTAAATATCCTGATAATATTTATTTTTGCCGGTTTGATCTCGGCTCTTTTCGGTATTCTGATTGGCCTGCCGAGTTTGCGAATTAAAGGCTTTTATTTAGCGGTTACCACCCTTGCTGCGCAGTTCTTTGTCGAATGGTGCATTAACCGCAGCGACTGGTTGTCCAACTACAGCCCGTCGCACACGATTGGTGCACCGCCCCGTGAAATGTTTGGGATCATGGTGATGGGACCTGCGGCGCCGGGCTGGGCTAAGTATCTCGTAATGTTATTCATTGTTGTTGTGATGACTTTGTGTGCAAAGAATCTGGTGAGAGGCCGAATTGGTCGCTCCTGGATGGCGATCCGGGATATGGATATCGCTGCTGAGTTGATTGGAATACGACCCCTTCTCACTAAGTTATCTGCCTTTGCCATCGGCTCATTTTATATTGGCGTTGGCGGGGCTATGCATGTGATGTTTAACTTGGAAAACGTTGATCCGGAGGCATTTGAAATCTTCTCAACCTCTTTCCCGGTTTTATTCATGATCATGATTGGGGGACTCGGCAGCATTCTCGGGGCTTATATGGGGGCGGCTTTCATTGTCTTGCTGCCAGTACTGCTCAGGAACGCATTTCCATTCTTCGGAATCGATATTGCCTCCCACGTGATTCAGCACCTAGAATTCATGCTTTTTGGCGGTTTGATCGTCTTTTTTCTGATCGTTGAGCCAGCGGGCTTGGCTCGACTGTGGCAAATTGTGAAAGAAAAGCTGCGACAATGGCCATTTCCGTATTAGGGAACCAATTGTCCAGAGCAATTGCTTCGTGTTTTTGGTCGGTGTTAAGGTAGCAGAGGGATAAGGGAAATTTCTGTTTGGGTTCGGATTTAGGGAGGAATAAATGACGTTCGGGCGATATTTGATAAGCCTCGTGGCTTTGGTTGCTGTGATGTGTCCACTTTCGACCACTACGGTCGCCGAGGATGAGGATGGCTTATATATTCCACTGTTTACCTACCGTACGGGGCCGTTCGCTCCAGGCGGTTCTAAGGTCGCCAACGGCGTAGCGGCGTATTTTGAAATGATCAGCAAGCGAGATGGTGGGATCGAAGGTCGGGAACTCACCTGGGAGGAATGTGAGTTTGGGTACAAAACGGACCGTGGCGTTGAGTGTTATGAGCGCTTGAAGGGGAAAGGAAGCCTAATTTCCAACCCATTTAGCACCGGCCTGACCTATAAGTTGATCCCAAAAGCCCGGGTGGATGAAATTCCGGTTCTCTCTATGGGATACGGCATGAGCGGTGCCGCTGATGGGCGTTGGTTCCCATGGGTTTTCAATTTCCCGACAAGCTATTGGTCGCAGGCCTCTGCCTTCATACAGTATGTGGGCACCGAAATGGGCGGTATGGATAATTTGAAGGGTAAGAAGATTGGCTTGATCTTTCTGGAGTCCGGTTACGGTCGGGAACCAATCAAGTTGTTTGAGGCTCTGGGGGAGCGATTCGGGTATGAGTTCAAACATTGGGCGATTCCCGCAAAACAGATGGCAGATCAACGCAGCCAGTGGCGCAAGATCGTGCGTTATGATCCCGATTACATGTTCATGTGGGGCTGGGGTGTGATGAACCCGACGGCAGTCTCGCGTGCCGCCGAGTTTGGTTATCCGATGGACCGTTTCATCGGTGTTTGGTGGTCCGGGGACGAACTCGATACGAAGCCGGCGGGTATCAAAGCAAAGGGTTACCGTGCGGGTACGTTCCATGCACCGGGTGCCTTCGCGGAGGTCCACAAGGACATTCTGAAATACACCTATGATGGTGATATGGAGGTAGCCAGGGAACACAATTACGGCGACGTGCTGTGGTCACGCGGTGTCTTTAACGCCATGCTGATAGCTGAGGGTGCGCGCAACGCAATCCTGAAGTTCGGTGGCAAGATTACGGGCAAAGAGATGCGTTGGGGTCTTGAGCATATCAATCTGACTGACGAACGCTTGGAGGAACTCGGCGCGAAGGGCTTTGGCAAGCCGTTTAAGGTAACTTGTGCGGACCATGAAGGTAATGGCCCAGTGTTGTTCCAGGAATGGGATGGCGAGCAATGGGTTATTGTGAGTGATTGGGTCGAGCCAATGCGTGAAATTGTCCGTCCTATGCTGGAGGAAGCAGCTGCCACGGAAGCCGAGAAGTGGGACTACACGATGCGGGAAGACTGTACATAAGAATCATGTGCGGTGGACCGGACTGCATAGACCAATTCCCGAGGAGAGCTTGATGCTCTCTTCGGGGTTATTTTTGAAACTATCCATTTCTGGTTAATGGCCCGCAGTTTTTAGCTTCAGGGAATGATAAAAACATGTCTGCGAACGGCGGGACCTTTCTCAGTGTTAATAATATCGAAGTTATTTACGACCACGTCATTCTGGTTTTAAAAGGCGTTTCTTTTGATGTACCAGAAGGTGGGATTGTTGCTTTGCTGGGAGCAAACGGGGCAGGGAAAACAACGACGTTAAAGGCCATTTCAAATTTGTTACGTTCTGAGCGTGGTGATGTCACGAAGGGCTCGATTGAATATCTCGGCGAGCGGGTTGACCAATTATCATCCAATGAACTGGTGAAGAAAGGCGTTGTCCAAGTTATGGAGGGGCGCCACTGTTTCGAGCACTTGACCGTCGAGGAAAACCTTCTGACTGGGGCTTATACCCGCCGTGACGGCCGTGCGGAGGTCAACAAGGATCTAGAATTGGTGTATAGTTACTTTCCGCGCCTAAAGGAGCGGCGTCGTGCTCAGGCCGGCTATACATCAGGTGGTGAACAGCAAATGACAGCGGTAGGGCGGGCGCTTATGGCGCGTCCTAAAATGATTTTATTGGACGAACCCTCGCTGGGTTTGGCGCCACAACTTGTAGAGGAAATTTTTGATATCGTTCAGCGACTCAATAAAGATGAGGGCGTAACATTTCTTTTAGCCGAGCAGAACACAAACATGGCGCTTAAATATGCCAACTATGGATATATTTTAGAAAACGGTCGTATCGTGATGGATGGAAACGCGGCGGATCTTCGTGAGAATGAAGATGTTAAGGAATTTTACCTCGGTATTTCAAGTGGAGAGAAAAAGAGCTATCGCAACGTCAAGCATTATCGACGGCGCAAAAGGTGGTTGGCGTAAACTGATTCTAACTCGGTTGCGTGTCAGGCGTTAATACTTTTTGAAGTTCTTTTTATTGCCTGTTTGTAAAATAGATGTTTTACAGCTCGATTTTGAGTTTGACTCCCCCTGAAAATAACTCTTTCCCCCAATTGCACGTTTGGTTAAGTTTGTATAACAATACGGTGTGGTTCGGGGAAATGTGGTGCTTTTTGATGTGATTGATCACATGACTCGGACGACATAAATTTTTATCATCTGACAATATCTTCTATAGAGGTTTCGTTAGCATGGCACCAGCGAAAGCAAAGAAGAAATCGAGTAGGCGTAAGACGGCTACTCGAAAGAAGACAGCTCGTAAACCTGCACGCAGGTCGACGGCTCGTAAGACTGCACGCAAGAAGACGGCCCGTAAACCTGCACGCAAGAAGACGGCCCGTAAACCTGCACGCAAGAAGACGGCTCGTAAGACTGCACGCAGGAAGACGGCCCGTAAGACTGCACGCAAGAGGTAGGCAAGGGCTATATTCAGCACTTGAATGGCCTTGTGCCCGGTTCTGCGTTAACGACCCGGGCGGCAGACCAAACTACGGCCCAACGGTTCCCGTTGGTGTCGCATCTGATTTCTAGGGCATTTGTCCAATGGCTGGCTCCGAAAGGGGTCAGCTTTGGGCAATTGCTCATTCTGCTGTGTCTCTGGAAAGTGGATAGCATCACTCAGAAGGATTTGAGCGAAAGGGTCCTGAGTGAACTGGTTCGGCTTTCAAACGATGTTGATAGAGCAGCGTTGGACGGTTTAAGTCATGCCGAGTGGCATATTCTAGATACTTTGCTTGGTCGACTCATCCGGACTTTAGAGTGGCACAAAGCTCTAATTGAATAAACCAAGTAGTAGTGATGCGTTGGACTGGACACCACAGAAATCCGGTAGATTAGGCCGTGACGTCGTTACTATTTCTCTAACAATTTTTAACCATCCCGATCAGTTACCTTTGTTGGCTCGTGGTAGAGTTGCGGTTCCTCGCCGCACCGATTAGTCGGTGTTTGGGTTTAGGAGTGAGGGCAAAAGCATTTGACGGCATGAGACGTGGGTCGCCTTGGTTTGACAGGCGCTTTGGCAAAGTCGGCAAAGGATGAATAAATTTGGGCGGCTTTCCTATGCTTCTTATCAGTTTAAAAACGAAAAATCGGCGCTGCCTTTAATTCGTGTTTTCAGGTCACAATCGCTGTAACATCAAGGGGGGCTTTTCCTATGTCAGCGAGCTGACGCCTAGACAGTTGAAATATCAGGGATTACCATGGTTGATAATCTGGATAGACAATACGGCAACTTCAAGAGTCTGAAATTCGAGCGGCCTGCGGATAAAGTGTTACGGATTGTCTTGGATCGACCGCAGAGTCTGAACTCGGTCACAGCAGAGATGCATCGGGACCTAGTGCACGTGTGGGCTGCTGTAAGTGATGATCCCCACACTAATGCAGTTATAGTAACTGGTGCGGGGAAAGCATTTTCGGCTGGGGGCGATTTTGGCCTTGTTGAGCAAAATGCACGGACTTTTGAGGCTAGAGCACAGGTTTTCCATGAGGCCCGTGATCTTGTGTACAACATAATTAATTGCAAAAAGCCTACTATCTCGGCGATTCGTGGGCCTGCCGTGGGTGCAGGACTTGCGGTTGCGCTTTTATGCGATATTTCCATTGCTGCAAAATCAGCTCGAATCATTGATGGGCACACCAGGCTCGGTGTGGCGGCAGGTGACCATGCGGCGATTGTTTGGCCACTACTGTGTGGTATGGCCAAAGCAAAATACTACCTGTTGCTGTGTGAGACCGTCCGCGGAGAGGAGGCGGAAAGGATCGGATTGGTGTCGCGTTGCGTGGAGGAAGGAGAACTTGATGCAACTGCGTTGGAGGTTGCGATCAAACTAGCTTCCGGTTCGGTGACAGCAATTCAGTGGACTAAATATACACTGAATAGTTGGCTTCGTATGGCGGGTCCGATCTTTGACTCTTCCGCAGCATTGGAAATGCTCGGATTTTCAGGGCCCGATGTTCTCGAAGGGCTTGCGTCTTTGCGGGAAAAACGCGCCCCAGACTTTAGTGCTCCGGTATCGACCCGAGGGTCGGATTAATCGGGTGACCGCCAAATTAAATTTTTAAAAATAGAGGTTTTAGGAAAGTTTGAACATAATCAGCGGTGTTCGCTTTTTATTTCCGTGGCATCGAAAGTGATAATCTAATCAAATTTACCAATTATTGATATTGTCCTCCGCTGGTCCTTTCTTAGTCGGCATCTGTTTGTAAATTGGTGTCAAGGACTTCAGATAAACCGCAATCGCCGACTGGTCCCCGGCGGTAAGGTGACTGGTGCTATGTTCGACCACGTCAGCCATTGAGCTTCCAACAACATCTCCGTCGGGTAAGAACCCTGTTTGGAGGAGCCAAGTAACATCATTTTGGGTCCAGTCTCCGATTCCTGTTTCCTGGTCAGGCGTTATGTTGGGAATTTTCTCCCCTCCTGGCCCATGTTTTGTGCCGGCATACGCATAACGAGATTTAATTGCACCAAATATATTTCTCGGGGTATGGCATTCGCCGCAATGACCGAGGGTGCCGACAAGATAGGATCCGCGATTCCATTCAGGCGAGCGAGTGAGGTCCGCGCGATAGGTTGTAGGCCGAAAGAACATCAATTTCCAGGCCCAGTTGGTGAGCCGAATAGAGAACGGAAATTTAATATCGTGCTCACGGTTCGAAGTGAGTGAACTCGGGACGGCCCGTAGGTAAGCCCACATATCGGTGAGGTCCGTAGCTGTAATTCCAGAATAGGCGGTATATGGAAAGACTGGATAATAGTGGGTGCCATTTGGGGCCACGCCTTGGGTCATAGCCGTCACAAAATCAGACTCAGTCCAGTTGCCGATGCCATGCGTGGGATCGCCGGTGATGTTTGGGGTATAAAATGTACCAAACGGGGTCTTGAGTGCACGTCCCCCCGCAAGAAAGATCCCATTGTGTTCAGGATTTGTGTGGCAGGCTACGCACCCGGCGGCACGTAGTAAATAGGCGCCACGCTGGACTTGTTGGCTGTTCAAGTCGTTTTCGTCGGCAAACGTGTTAAATGAACCCAACGCCAACGTTGCAGTAATTGTAAAAAACCGCCGTGCATACCGAAAGACAGCAGATCGGCATAACATCTTCAACGCGCGTGCGGGCGCCCTACATCTTTTTTCGATAGGGCTTGTGACAGCCGCCGCAGGATTTCCCTAATGCTCCAAGTGCCTTACCGATTACTGCGATATCGTTGGAATCGACAGCATCCAGTATGTTTTTTGCAGCGGCCTGAGCGTCGGATAGCGCCTTATTAAATCCGGCGCGGTCTTCCCATATCGCAGCAAGTGCGTTCGTTTTGCCTCTCTCTGTGCCGACGGGGAAAAGTTTGTCAACATTTGCAAGGCCATTAGCTACGCTTTGGGCATCCGTCATTAGGTTGTCAGTTATGGTCACCTGTCCTTTAACCACTGCGGCAATATTGGTGATATGCGCTCCGACGCCTTTCATGAGATTTTGTCGGTACTTGATAATATTCTCCGGCTCGTCCGCAGCGTGTGCGGTGGACAGACCGAAGATCGCGCAAACGGTCGCGACCACTGTCAAAACATGCTTTATCCTTGCGGTCATAATCGTCCCCTTGTTTGTTCGCATGCACCCTCAGACAAGGCAGCACAGCTTAAACTTACATGCAAAATGCCACAGCTAAAGCATTCTGTCAGCCATACTTTGGCGAGTATTGGAGTTGGCGCCCACCTCTATTTCCAATAAGCTGGTCTACGTCAAGGATTACAGACAGAAGAGCTCTTGTAGCGCTGATGGGCAAAAGAACTATTCACGCTATTCTAGCGCAACCCCGTGGTTTTTGTGCCGGTGTGGAGCGTGCTATTCGCATTGTTGAGGCAACCATTGAGCGCTATGGCGCCCCCGTATATGTCCGTCACGAAATTGTTCATAATCGACGAGTGGTGGAGGAATTGCGCGCTAAGGGTGCAGTATTCGTTGAAAATATAGACCAAATTCCGGTCGGAGCGGTCACTATTTTTAGTGCTCATGGGGTTTCTTCAGCAGTTGAGAACTCCGCCCGGATTCGGGACCTCTCCGTGATTGACGCCACTTGTCCGCTTGTGGAGAAAGTATACAAGGAGGCAAAAAAATTTGCTGCACA